>JALRLN010000083.1 GCA_023254445.1 Candidatus Poseidoniaceae archaeon
AACGTTGCCATCAGAAGAAACTCTCATTCTTTCTGTATAATTACCATCTTCTTCCTTCCGAACCCGCAGCAACAGCAGGCAACGATCAACCTCGCCACCAACCCCCTCGCTCCGGGCGAGGAGTTCACGACCTCCATCACCGCGAACCTGGTGAACGGCACCACCTACCGCGTGTCTGCGGTGCTCTCCAACAACGCGTGGGACGAGCAGGTGCTCAACGACGATGCCGTGGGCTTCCTGACCCCCTTCAACGTCTTCGACCCCGCCGTTGAGGGCATCGAAGACTTCCGGGCCGGTGCACTGTACGCCGAAGCCGAATTCGACATCGTCGTGACCACCAACAACTGGGGCAACACCCCGATGGACTTCGACGTCAAGGCCTCGGTTTTCTCGGCCCTGCCAAGCGACGTGTACTGCGGCACCCCGAGCGCCATCTGTGAGGAGAGTTTCGAAGGCGGGGCCGCCGGCTTCCGCTACGAACACGACGGCAACCCTCAGGGCGCCATCTACACCGAAGCAGGTTGTTCTGAGAAGGTGTTCAACGAAGCGGCCTACTGGTTCGGCCACCCCTGCGACACCTCGACGAATGGGTACTCGGACGCATGGGAGAACGAGACCATGACCATCCCGGATGTGGACCTCACGAGCATGACCGGTGACTTCGTGGCGCTCAACTTCGAGTACTATGCGGACACCTTCTACACCATCGACCCGAACGGCAACAACGGACCGAGCGACTACTCGCTCATCACCTTGGACTTCAACAAGGCCGGCACGGACTACACCGGTGCCCTCTGGGGCCAGTGGAACGACTACGACGAGGACGGCACCTGCGGCACCGACCTCGACGACGACGGCTTCGTCAACGCCACGGAGATGTTGACCATCAACCAAGACGAGATTTCCTTCATTGGGGACGCTGCACGCAACGACGGCACGGGTGGCAACTACAACGTGTTCTACAACACGGACGGACTCGTCTCGTCGCGTTCCGTCGACTTGACCCACCTGTACTTCTACAACACGAGTTCGGCCAACAACGCAGAATGGGGCCCTGAATGCATGTCGCTTGCTGGCACCACCGTGCAGATCAACTTCGAATTCCAGTCCGACGACGACGGCCGAAACGGCATCAACGACGGCTTCAAGGGCGTCGGTTTCAACAACATCTCCTTGCAGGAATTCACCTTCACGCTGGACAACGAATACACGGTCAGCCGGACCGGAGTCGATACCGACGATGTGGATTCAACCATTGTGGCGACCCACGAGTTCCTCGCTGGCGTCTACATGATTCAAGCCGAGACGATCTTCGACAACACGACCGTGGGGACGAACTGGTACAACAACCAAGAAGTGGCCACCTCGAACAACATCGCCCGCGTCATTTTCACCGTTGAATCGGTCGACATCTCATTGGGCAAGCCCGACACCCTGGCGTGCCTCAACGACCAAACGTTGGCGTGCGTGATGCCCATCGACAGCGCGGTCACCCACAACTGGGAGCTCTCAGCGACGAACGGCGTGCTCACCGGGGACTACATCTTCACGATGACCGTTGAGGACATCACCGACCCTGCGAATCCAAGCGTGGCCCACACCACGACCTATGGCTCCTCAAGCATGCCCATCACGCTCGACCCACAGCAGCGTGTTGACCTGCAGTTCACGCCATGGAACGGCTGGCAGGACGGCCACACCTACAACATCAGCTACAGCGCAGCCCTCACCAACGGCAACCCCAGCGGCAACGTCCGTCACTTCATCGCGACCTTCGTCGACCACGCCGACGTCGCGATCCTTGGCGACACCACCAGCCGCACGTCGACCATCAAGGAAGATTTGTCGCTGCTTGGCATGACCTACACCCAGTACGAGATCAACGACTGGAACACCTACCTCGACACGAGTTGGATGTTCCACTACGACAAGGTCATCCTGCCCTGGCAGGACCTCGTTGCAGCGAAGGACGTCGAAGACGGCGGCCGCGGGTACTACCAGAAGCTCGGCAGTTCCCAGAACAAGCAGACCTTGGAGACCTTCATGTCCGGCGGCGGTACGGTGCAGGCCCACCTTGCACCGCTTGGCAGTCAGGTCTACGGGACGTCGAACAGCGGCTTCCGCCTTCCGTTCGACATGGACGTCCAGAGCCGTGACACGGACACGACGAAAATCACCTACGCCGACCTCGACATTGCCGACCCCTACCACCCGCTGATGGACAACGTCGACAGCAACGCCTTCCAAGGATTCAACGCCGATTCAACCGTCGCGACCTCCGTGGTGCGGACACAGTCCGTGAGTTCCACGTCCATTCCGTCGGTCTGCAACGGGTACATGGAAGACGGTGGGCATTACCAGCGCATCCTGCGAACGGCCGCGGACAGCCACCAAGAGAGCGACAGCATCCTCGGCGTGTGCTCGTACTACGACGGTGGGCTGATCGTCACCACGGTGGACGTCTCCACCGTGTCCGACCGCGCCGACAGCGCCACCTTCCCGCTGCTTGGAAACATGCTCGCGTACCAGGTCACGCCCTACCCCGACGGCTTCGGGACGCTCGGAAACGGCCTGGACTTGACCATCAACGGCGAAACGCCTGACATCGACCCGTCAACGAACGGCTATGCTGTGCGCTACATGAAGAGCGACGCTGAACTCACCTTCGCGTACACCACGACCACCTTGGAAACCCTGTCCACCGATTGGGTCCTCGATGGCCCGACCGCGTGGGACGGCAGCGCGCTCGTGAGCGGCACCAGCCACACGACCGAGGCTTCCCCGATGGCGACCTTCTGTCAGGTGGACATCTCGGAGGTGACCGGTTGCCGCACGGACGCCGAGTGGACCGTGACGCTCATGCTCCATGACGCGGCTGGCCACGCCCGTACCATCAGCGTCGTCGTGAAGACAAACGACGTCTACGCCGACGAATTCCGTCCGACGGCGGACGCCGTCCTGCTGACGGAAGGGAAATCCTACGCAGAGAACGTTGAGATGACCGGCACCAAGAACGTGTCCGGGGCCGAATGGGACGTGTACCGGGTGATCCTCGGCGAGAACGGCGAACTGTCGATTGATTTCGACGCAGGCGCTTCGCTTGACCCGGACGCTCTGGACGGAAACGGCATCGAGCGGTACCAGTGGAAGGTGCTCTTCGACGAACCCTTTGGCAGCGCCAGCGGTGACATCAACGGCCACGTCTTCGACGAAGGCAAGACCAGCCAGGGCGAGTGGACCTACACCTTCCGCAACGTCACGGTGGACGCCTTCGGCGAACAAGAGAGCCAGATCCGCATCGAACTCGTCGTCTACGACGGAGCAGGCAAGTATTCCGAGAAGCACAGGATGTACTTCGTGGTCGTTCCCGACGGGTTCGGGGACGAGGAGCCCGTGGTGCAACTCAGCTACGGGACGAACGGTTCCCGGGTCGTTGAGGACGCCATCACGATTTCCGGCAACGTCGTGTCTGGTGCTGAGGACGAAACCGACGTCTTTGTGGAGGTCGCCTTCGAGCAGGACAGCTTCGACCAGAGCCCCATTTGGAAGTTCAACGCCAAGTCCGAAGGCATCTGGGCGAAGACCGAAGACGGCCTCGGTGACGGCGACACCTTCTCGCTGAACCTCTCGCTTGACGGCCGCTACTCGAACGAGAGCCAAACCCAGCGGGTCTTCATCAAAATCTACGAGTACGACAGCGCCACCGGCGAGCGTTGGGTGACCATCAAGTGGTTTGAGATCAACCTCCCCGCCTGTCAGGGCCTCGAAGCGCCCGCGAACGTCCTCGCAGAGGACGTGAACGGCCGGTTCGTGCTGGTTGACGGCGCGTGCGAATGGGAGGGCGATTGGACCTACGACCCGGTCACCGGCGAGTGGACGGCTCCGGTTGTCGACAACGGTGACGGCGGAGAGGGCGACGGCATGAGCATGGGCCTTATCGGCGCCATCGGTGGCGGCGTTGTCCTGCTCATCCTCCTCAGCCTCCTGGTGCTGCGCCGTGGCGGCGATGACGACGACATCAAGAGCGTCGATTTCGCCATGGGAACCGGTGGTTACGGGGAGACGCTCGACCCCGTTGAGCAGTACGTCCAGCAACTGGTCGCCCAAGGCTACCCTGAGGACACGGCGAGGGCGCATGCAGCCCAATACGCCAGCCAGCTCGGAGGGGCTGCTGCACCTGCCGCGGCACAACCAGCCGCCGCCAACGGTCTGTACGAGCAGTACTACCAGCAGTACCTCGCCCAGTTGACGCAACAGGGTTACGACGCCGCGACCGCGGCGCAGTACGCTGCGCAGTACGCTCAGCAGGCCTTGCAACAGCAGCAGTGAACCCGGTCATTCGTCGAGGATCAGCACCTCGACGGTGCGTCCGTCATGGCCCCAGGCCATCCGGCCGGGGGCTGTGAATTCGAAGTACTTCGTCGCGAAATGCTGCTCCATGCCCTCGGGCAGGTCCGTCTCGTCATCGAACTGGAGCACAACCCGTGTGCTCCACCCACCAAGGGAGCCAACCATCGCGGTGGCTGCGCGCCCATTGACGAGGACACGTGTGCCGGTCGGTTGCTTAGTGGCGTCCTGCATGGGGCTGTGGTCCTGCTCTTGTGGAAGCCGGAGGTCCTCTTCCGTCGCTGGTCGGTGGTGTGGCATCGGTGTTGACGTTTCGTTCGACATCAAGCCATTTACGTGGGCGACCACGTATGAAGGAGCGATGATGCTGAGCAAACGAATTGTGAACGATCACTCTTCCTCTTCGCTCGACCACGTCGCTTCCTCTTCCTCGTCGTAGGCCTGAGGCGCGGGCGGGGCTTCTTCGTCTCCGATGGTTCCAATTTCGTCGAGGTGGGAGTCAAAATCTGGGAGCCGAGGTCGGTGGCCTTTGGGCCAAGGGCGAGCACGCTCCGTGATCTTCAGGGCGCGTTCTTGGTACGAGGGGGGGGTTCGTTGGAGCAAGGTCATGTACAGTTTCGAGAGACGGATGTCTTCGGGAATCACCACGTATCCTGACGACACCTCAACGTCCATCGCTCGAAGCAAGTTCAACGCGGGGCGGTTCACCTGCTGGTGCCACCGGCGGGACAATCGGACGCCAACGAGGCTGACGGTCAATGTGGCGAGGCTCACCAAGCACAGCCCAGACCAACCGCTGCTGGAGACATCGCGTGCGGCCAACACAAGCAACAGGAGTGCTGGGCCGACGGTCAAGAGGAAAATCGTGGTTTCCGAAATTGGTGGTTTGGTCATCCTCATGCGGACGATCGCCCATCCGTCGTGGTGTGCCTCCCATGGGCGAAACAAGGTGTCGCGTTCTTTCGTTGCCGCTTTGTTGACCAGCCCCATCAGCGCCATGATCCGGGCGTTCTGGGAGGCTCCGACGTCCATGTTGTCTTCCACAACACAGGCCAGCCGTTCCGCAGCCTCGTCGTACAATCCAAGGTCGGCAAGAATGGTGGCTTGTTCGACCACGGGGAGCGCCTCGTACGGCATGTGATGCCTGGCGTCTTGCCACCACGCCAAGGCGTCTTCCCAGCACCCAATCGATCGCATAAGGTGAGCACCTCGAATCCAGAGGTCGGTTCGACGTGGGTCAAGCAGGACGGCCTTCCTCGTGGCCGCAATGGCCCTGGCCGTTCGCGTGAGGTCGAGGCGTTGGCCTTGCTTGCCGGGCATCAAGGCCTCGGACAAAAGCGCCCATGCCGATGCGTGATCGGGGACGTCCTCAACGATCTGCTGTGCAAGTTCAGCCGCACGCTCACGCTCGCCGGCCTCGAGCGCTTCAAGCGCATCGAGGTAGGCCTCTTCGGACATATCGACCCCTCAGTCGTCTTGGCCCCGCTTTCGGATGGGCTTCGGCCCTCGGTTGTGGGCATGCCCACCCGATTTTCCTTTCGCCCTTCGGAAGGGGCCCTTGGGAAGAACGCGTCCGCGCCCTCCGCTGCGGCCTCCTGGCCGCTCGCCCCGCGGGTTCTCGTCGCGGCCACGCGTGTTGAAGTCGCCACGAGGTCCTTCGCGGGGTTGGAAACCACCGCGCGGTCCACCACGCTGACCACCGCGTGCTTGGAAGCCGTTTCGTTGCCCACCGCGATCGCTTCGACCGCCGCGCTGCGCTGCGTCTGGTCCGCAACGGAAGCAGCTGCTTCGGCTCGCGAAGTTGTTCGCGCCACAATCGTTGCAGGTCCAATCACCGGGTTTTGGCGCGTTCCGGTCGTGTCCACCGCGCTGGTCGCGGTCGCCGCCCCTGCGGTCGTTGCCTCGGTCGAAGCGTCCACCCCGGTCGCCGCCCCTGCGGTCGTTG
>JALRLN010000084.1 GCA_023254445.1 Candidatus Poseidoniaceae archaeon
CACAATCATCGGAGGAGGTCGCGGCCGTCCTTCATTCAGGCCCACAAGGTCTGGACGACCACCAAATTTTCGAGGTCCGAGAACGCTCAGGGTGGAACAGGCTCGAAACCAAGCAAGCGGAACCCGCATGGAAACGCTTCCTTGAGCAATACAACGACCCGCTCAACTTCCTGCTCATCGGCGCGGCGCTGATCGCGTTGGCCATCCACCCCGACGAACCTGGAGATGCCATCTTTATCTTCATCGTCCTGACCGCCAACGCCTTCTTTGGATTCTGGCAAGAAGGCCAAGCAGAACAGGCGGCAGAGGCCCTGAAGTCGATGACGGTCTCCTCATGTATCGTGGTTCGCTCCGGGTTGGAAGTCGAGGTCCCAACCACCGACCTCGTGCCTGGCGATCTTGTGCTCATTGAGGAAGGGCAACACGTCCCTGCCGACCTGCGTATCATGGAGAGCATCCGCTTGAGCATCGATGAGTCGGCACTGACCGGTGAATCGTTGCCGGTGCTCAAGCAGGTGGAGCCCGTCGCTCCGGACACCTTGCTGGCCGACCGGACAAGCATTGCGCACATGGGGACCACGGTCGCCTCTGGCCGCGGGACGGGCCTGGTCGTCGACATTGGAATGAGCACTCAACTTGGTCGCATCGCGGCCGACATCGCGGAAGCCGAGGCTCCAAAGACGCCGCTCGAATTGAAGTTGGAATCCCTCGGGCGATTTTTGGGCATCATCGCGCTGATGGTGGCCGTGCTCCTCGTTGGCATGAACCTCATCATCGCGCTCTTTGGGAAGAGCGATGGCCTTCTTGATATCGTGATCGAGCAGTTCATCATCGCCATCGCCATCTTCGTCGCGATTGTCCCTGAAGGCCTCCCCATCATCTTGGTGATCACGCTTTCGCTTGGCATGCGCAACATGGCGCGCCACCGCGCCATCATCCGCAGGATGAAGGCCGTGGAAACCTTGGGTTCGACCACGGTCATCTGTTCCGACAAAACGGGAACGCTGACCACCAACCAGATGACCGCCAGGCGCCTGAGTCTCATGGACCATCACTTCGATGTTTCAGGCGAGGGCTACGCCCCGGTTGGTCAACTGCAGAAGGACGGCACCAACCTGGCCGAAGCCGAATCAGCAATGCTACGCACGAGGGAGGATTTCCGGCTGCTCTCTGCATCGCTCGCCCTCTGCCACAACGCCGCCATCAGCGAAGTTGAGGGTCGATGGACGGGACTCGGCGATCCAACCGACGTGGCGTGTGCCGTGTTGGGTTCCAAACTCATGGGGGACCTTCGTACGTTCCGCGACGTCAACCCGCGCGTCTCAGAGGAGGGGTTCGACAGCGTACGGAAACGCATGTCCGTCGTTCACGTCATCGACGGCAAGCCGTGGGTCCTCGCAAAAGGGGCCAGCAGGAGCATTGTGTCCATCGCCACCAAGGTGTTCGACAACGGTCACGTTCGCGACATCACCGACAAGGACCGTGACCGCTTCAGGGACACCGTCCTTGAGATGGGGAGCAACGCACTGAGGGTGATTGCTGTTGGTGCACGACCACTCGCGGACGACGAAAACATGGACGGTGAGGCCTCGCTGGAGAGCGACTTGATCTTGCTGGGGTGCGTCGGCATCATCGACCCCCCACGGCCAGAAGTCGCAGATGCGATTGCTCGCTGCCACCGTGCTGGCATTCAGGTGAAGATGATCACCGGCGACCAATCGACAACCGCTGCCGCCATCGCCACTGAACTCGGCATCGACGGTCCCGGCATCGGTGGCGCTGAACTGGCCGATATGGACGAGGAGAACTTGTTCGGGGTTGTGTCCGACGCAGCGGTGTACTCCCGGGTGACGCCCGTGGACAAGATGCGCATTGTGACCGCCCTTCAGCAACGAGGGGAAGTGGTGGCCATGACGGGGGACGGTGTCAACGATGCCCCTGCACTGGCACAGGCCAACATCGGCATTGCCATGGGATTGGCTGGAACGGACGTTGCAAAAGACGCTGCAGACATGGTGCTGCAAGACGACAACTTTGCCAACATCGTTCAGGCGGTCGAGGAGGGTCGGAAGATCTACGCCAACATCCGAAATTTTGTCCGTTATCAGGTCTCGACCAACGTCGCTGCTGTGGCGTTGATTTTCCTCAGCACCTTCGTGTTTGGTTGGCCGCTCCCCCTCACGGCCACGCAAATCCTCGTGATCAACATCCTGATGGACGGGCCACCGGCCGTCGCCTTGGGGATGGAAAAGCGGCACGGCGACGTGATGTCGCAGCCACCACGGCCCGTCACTGAACCTCTGCCCAACAGGACCGACGTGGCCCTGATGTTCTTCCTCGGCGCGGTGATGGTCACGGGTACCTTGATCGTGTTCTACCTTGCTGGAGGCGGTCTTGCTGAGTGCGACGGGTTGCCGGGAACGGCGGTGGACGACCTTCCGTTTGACCCGTATGCCTGTGCCGATCCGAGCGCCGTAGGGCATGATGAAGCGATGGCCCAGTGGGAGTCGTTCAGCGCTGCCCAGTTCGCATATGCCCAAACGATGGCGTTCTCGGTGTTCATTGTGTACCAATTGTTCAACGTGCTCAACTGCCGCTCAAACGAGCGCAGCGTGCTGTTCGGTCTTGGTGTGTTCTCCAACAAAGCCATCAACATTGCAACGTTGATTTCGGCCGCCTTGCTGCTGTTCTTCGTGCAGGGCGCCTCGTGGGCCTTGCCCTTTGAGGGGCTCCACGTGGGTGACCTGTTGAGCACCCAATCGTTGGCGCCAGGCGACTGGCTCATCATTGTGCTCGTTGCAGCATCGGTGCTGTTGGCGGATGAATTCAGGAAAATTCTCAGGTCAACGGAATTTTTCAGGGAACACTGAGAAACGTGTCCTTGCCGCCTTGGCGTGAAGGTGTACGTCCTGCCGAAGAACCAACGTTTGAAGGGCAGCGCACGGGACGGCTCGACGTGCAGCGCTTGACCTCCGAGCCTGGGATGGCAGGAGCCTCCGCGGATTGGAGGTCACGCTTGGCGAAGTCGGTCCTTGAGCACGACTGGAGCGCCGAGATGGAGCCGGTCGTGAACGTCCTCGCACGCGAGGGTCGCCTCGGTCTCGCTGAAGGTCGATTGCTGTATGCTCACAACGACCTTGCTGAAGTGGGCCTCCTTGCCAAGCTTTCCCGTGAAGCGAGGTTTGGATCGCGGGCCTTCTTCAACCACAACGTGCACATCAATCCAACCAACGTGTGCGCACTCGCGTGTCGATTCTGCGCCTTTCGACGTGGAAAAAAGGCCTCCGACGCCTATGCCCTCGACGCCGAAGCCTACGTCAAGGAACTGAATCGCTTTGCCGACCACGTGACTGAAGTGCATACCGTCGGCGGATTGCATCCGGACTGGGGCATTGGCCATTACGAAGCGATGTTTCGAGCGGCCAAGGAAGCGCACCCCCACGTGACGATCAAAGCGCTGACAGCGGTGGAAATCAAGCACCTTGCCTCGCAATCTGGATTGAGCATCACCGCCACCTTGTCGCGTCTTTTTGCTGCGGGGCTTGACCAACTTCCCGGCGGTGGTGCGGAAATCTTGGACGACGGCGTGCGAGAGGTGATTTGCAAGGGGAAAGAGAGCAGCCAGGAATACTTGGACATCCACGAAGCCGTGCATGCGTTGGGCCATGTCAGCAACTGCACCATGCTGTTCGGTACGGTCGAAACAATCGACCACCGTCTCCAGCACATGCTTCGGCTCAGGGACCTTCAAGACCGTACTGGAGGCTTCCAATGCTTTGTTCCATACCCCTTCCTTCCCGACCATTCACGCTTGCCTGAGGCCCAATTGGCGACAGGAACGGAAGTGCTCAGGACCATGGCCGTCTCACGGTTGGTCTTGGACAGTATCCCTCACCTCAAGGCGTACCGAATGAACATCGGAGACAGCCTGACGGAACTCTCGCTCGCGTTTGGTGCCGACGATGTCGACGGCACGGTGCAGCAAGAATCCATCATGCACCTTGCAGGTTCGTCAACACCGCTCGACAGCGACAGGCGGCGCCTTGCCCGGATCATTGAGGATGCTGGGTGCGAGGCGTGGGAACGCAACTCCAACTATTCGGAGTTCACGCTCCTCGAACTCCCAGAACCTCCTGCACGTCGTGCGCTCCAAATGGCACAGGGGTGAGTTCATGCCTGCGTCATGGACGACCACCATCGGCCGTGTGGCCTTCATCAACTGCGACCCGTTGTTCACGGGCCTGGATCCGTCCTGGTCGGTCCTCGCAGCCCCTCCTTCATGGTTGACGGGGCACGTGCTTCGACGGGATTGCATCATTGCGCCCATCCCCGCAGCGGACTTCGCAGAACACCACGAGGAGTTGATGCTCGTTCCCGACATTGGCATTGGCTCTGCGGGGGAGGTGGGCAGCGTGCTGTTGTTTGGCGATCAGCCCATCGAGACGATGAAGCGGATTGCTGTGCCCACCGATTCTGCCTCTTCGGTCGCGTTGCTTCGTTGGTTGCTCGTCGAGCGTGGGTTGGAGGTTGACTTTGTTCGAATGGGCCCCGATCTTGATGCCATGCTTGGCGTTGCCGACGGCGCCCTCATCATTGGTGATCGTGCCTTGGACGGCGCCCGGCAACGGCCGGGTTCCGTTCGCATGGACCTTGGGCAAGCATGGTCTGAGCGTCTTGGTTTGCCAATGGTGTTTGGCGTGTTCGTCGCGCGCCGTGACGCCAACCTGAGCGACGTGAAAGCGGCGCATGCAGCGTTGGTTGAACGCTTGGCGGCCTTCGAAGCAGGCGGTGACGCGCGCGCCGCTGTCCTCGAAAGGGCGCACGCGCACACGGGGCTTGACCATGAACGGCTCGACCGCTACTTCGGCGAGGTCTTCAACAGGCTTGGTGAAGCAGACCGTGATGGACTGCATGCCTTCCTTTCGCAGGTCTGCGCTTTGGCGAAGCCGCCCACGTGGGCATGGGACGAGCCGTTGGCGAGAGAGGTGGCTTCTTGAAGGGCCGCTCTGAGCGTCGGGCATGACCAACGATCTCCCCATGGATGAAGACGGGAACCGGATTGTCCGCATTGGCCATTCCCCTGACCCCGACGACGCCTTCATGTTTCACGCGTTGAC
Source organism: Candidatus Poseidoniaceae archaeon (assembly GCA_023254445.1). Taxonomy (GTDB): domain Archaea; phylum Thermoplasmatota; class Poseidoniia; order Poseidoniales; family Poseidoniaceae; genus MGIIa-L3. The sequence goes on from JALRLN010000084.1 coordinate 5,118, forward strand.
CACCGGGGCCTTTCCGACCCCGGGCTACACCTTCGTCCACGAACTCCAAGACATCGAGACGCTCAACCAGCGGGCGATGCGTGGCGATCTTGAGGTGTCGGCCGTGTCGATCCATGCCTTTCCGGAGATCGCCGACCGCTACGCTTTGATGAACTGCGGCGCGTCCATGGGCGAAGGGTACGGCCCGATGATCGTGGCTCGACCCGGGTTGACCGTCGATGAAGCAAAGGCTGGAACCATCGCCGTACCTGGTCTGAAAACCAGTGCCTACCTTGGGCTTCGTCTGGCGTGGGGCGATGTGAACGTCGAGGTGGTCCCGTTTGACGAGATCATGCCCAAGGTGATTGACGGTACGTACCCGTGCGGCCTCATCATCCACGAGGGCCAGTTGACGTGGACCGACCATGACCTCAATGTGCTCATTGACCTCGGCATCTGGTGGAACGAGCGGACGGGTGGCTGGCCGATGCCGCTCGGCGGGAACGTCGTTCGCCGCGACCTCGGGGAGCAGGTGATGGAAGACATCACCCGCTACACAAAAATGTCCATCGAACACGCCATCGCACACCCTGAGGACGCGCTCGAATTTGCCAAAGCATGGGGCCGCGGCATCGACGACGACACCAACCAGCGCTTCGTGACCATGTACGTGAACGAACGGACCATCGATTACGCTCCTGAGGGCCGTTCGTCCATCCGCCAATTCCTTCGTGAGGGGAAGGACGTCGGTTTGATCGATGCGGCGTTCGACGTCGAGGGCATGACGTTCATCGGTGCAACGGAGGCATGAAGATGAAGCCGTCACCGCCCGCGGTGAGCGACTTTGGCTCGGTTGACCCGGCGCCAGCTGCGGCCGGTCCGGTCGACCTTCACCGGCGTGTCTTGCTGAACGAAGACGAGCGCATGTTTCAGCGCATGCGGGCGGTGTTCGCACTCCGAAACGAAGGAAGCGACCACGCTGTTGACGCCTTGTGCGAGGCCTTTGTTTCGTCGAGCGCCCTGCTCCGTCATGAGTTG
>JALRLN010000085.1 GCA_023254445.1 Candidatus Poseidoniaceae archaeon
GCAAAGGCGGTGTAGAAGTCCACGTTGCGGCTTGGGTCGAAGACCATCATCTGGCCGTCGTGCACGAGGCCGTAGGAGCACGAGGCCTTGCCCGGGCGGTTGAACTGCCACAGGTCGTAGCCGTCCGGCGTTGCGATGCGTTTCGGGATCAGCACCTGCCCCCAGCCGTTCATTCCGCCTTCCAGCCAGCGCACGTCGTCGAAGCCTGCCTCTTCAAGCACCTCGGCGACGAACATCGCGGAGCCCTGCTTGGCACAGATCGTGCGGTAGGTCTTCGCGGCGTCGAGTTTGGCCACGCTGCCCTCCGGGTCCTCCATGAAGTCGTAGTACGGGATGTTCAGGAGGGTGATGGCCTCCGGCCCTTCGACGGAGAAGCGGGCGTGGTCGTCCTCGCCGCGCACGTCGAGGTAGACGTAGTCGCGCTGTTCCTCAATCCACTGGAACAGTTCTTCCGACGTGAAGGAGGCAGACATCGGCCCACCTCACATGAACATCTGGATGTCCGCCTCGGCGGCGAAGTCCAGGAAGGCCGCGGCACCGCCAAAGGTGACGCCGTCGATGAAGTCCTCTTTTTCGAACCCGAAGACGTCCATCGTCATCTGGCAGGCAATCAGTTCGACGCCGAGCATCACGCACATGTCGCGCAGTTCGGTGATTGTCGCGACGCCCTTTTTCTTGAACGTCTTCTTCATCAGGCCCGTCGCCATGGTGTCGAAACCGGGCATCACGCCCGTGATGGCGTGCGGCATGGGCCAGTCAATGTTCTGGAACCCTTTCGGGCCGAAGGGCATCTTCATCGGCATCGCGGGGTTTGCTGCAGGCGTCACCTTGGCCTTGATCTTCGGCTTCAGCAAGGGAAGCCCGTAGAAGGTGAAGAAGACCTTGACGTCCATGTCCATCGCGGCCCCGGTCGAGGCCAAAATGAACGGCGGGTAGGCCCAGTCAAGGCTGCCTTGGGCGGCGATGAGCGCCATTTTCTTGCGCTCGGCCATTCACTCACCCCGCTTGACCATGAACCAGAACTTGCCGTCGCCCTCGCCCGTCTCAACAACTTCGTGACCAACGCGGTTCGCCCATGCGGGGATGTCCTGGCAGGAGCCAGGGTCCGTCGTGATGACCTTCAGGGTGGACCCTGCGGCCATGCCGTCAATCTTCATCTTCGTCTTCAGGACTGGCAAAGGGCAGTTCATCCCGCTGCAGTCAATTTCGTCGTCGTGTGCCATCATGCTCCCTCCATCATCTCACGCTGCGTCTCTCCGAGACACGTGAGCATCTTGCCGATCAGCGGATTGTGCACCGCGTACAGCACCCTGCGTCCGTCCCGTCGGCTGCTGAGGATCCCTTGGTGGTACATCTGCCGGAGGTGCTGGGACGTCGCCCCTTGCGTCAGGCCAACGGCCTCCTGCACCTCGCTGACGCACATCTCATTGTCGCGCAGCAGTTCCACAATCCTCAGCCGGTCCGGGTGCCCCATGGTCCGAATGACCACCGCGACGTCCGCCACGAAGGCGGGGTCGAGGCTGGGGGGCTGCTCCACACCAATCACGGGAATCGCCCCCCAATAGCAGCCTCCACACATATAGATTCCGTCATATCATGATATCCTGATGTTTTGCAAAGGATTGTGCCCTCCATGCCGCTGTCCGCACCATGGACGGACGACGCCTCGTGCTGACCAAGGCGGGCCCGCCGTCGACGATGGCCGTGGAACGCTTTGCGCCCGCCGCGCCCGGTCCCGGGGAGGTGTTGGTCAAGGTCGCCTTCTCAGGCATCAACTTCGCCGACCTGCTTCAGCGTCTTGGCTTCTACAACCCGCGGCCCCCGTACCCGTTCACGCCCGGCTACGAAGCCAGCGGGCACGTGGAAGCCGTGGGGACGGGCGTGACGCACCTCGTGGTCGGGCAGGCGGTGATCGCCGTCCCCGGCACAGGGGCCCACACGAGCCACCTCGTGTGCGACGCGGGCCTCGTGATGACCCTTCCCGCAGGCATGACGCTTGAGCAGGGTGCTGCGCTCCCGGTGACCTACCTGACGGCGCATCACATGCTGCATCACCTCGGCGGCCTGAAGCCGGGGCACACCGTGCTGGTGCACGGCGGGGCGGGGGGCGTGGGCACCGCCGCGTTGCAACTGTGCCGCTGGGCCGGTTCGGGGCAGGTCTGGGCCACGGCGTCTGCTGCAAAGCGTGAGGTCGTCGAGGCCCTTGGTGGCACCTTCGTCGACCGGCACGCGGAGGACTTCGTCGCCCTCATCAAGCAGGCCACGAACGGCAGGGGGGTGGACCACGTGCTCGACCCGATCGGCGGGACCCACCTCGAGCGCAGCCTGTCGTGCGTGGCGGAAGGCGGACGGCTCTACACCTACGGCCTCTCGCAGGTCGCGCCGGGCGGCCGACGGCGCCTGCTGCACGCTCTGGTGACGCTGCGCCGCCGAACGAAAGTCGATCCGCTTCGCCTCATGAACCGGAACCGTGCCGTGCACGGGGTCCACATGGGGACCTGGGCCGACCGGTCGGCCTTGATGCCCCAGATCGAGCGCCTTCTCAACGGCGTGGTCGAGGGTCACCTCGACCCGGTCATCGACCGTACCTTCCCCGTCGAGGACGCAGCGGTGGCGCATCAGCACCTGCACAACGGCGCCAACGTTGGCAAGGTGCTGCTGTCGTTCTGAGGGCTCAGAACTTGCGCATGCCGGTGCCGGTCGTGTTGGACGAGTTTTCGATGTCGTTGCTCACGACGTTCGGGTCAAGGCGGGCGACGGTGGCTTTGAGGACCTCGAATTCGATCTCAAGGTCCTGCAGCGCGTCTTTCGTGGTCTCGATGTGGCGCTCAACGCGAGCGAGGAGTTTGGTCACCTTCCTCAAGGTCTGGTCGTCGGCCACGGTGGTCCTTCGGACCCCTGCCTTTTGAGCGTTCGGCGTGGCGACCGACGCTGTTCGCTGCCGAGGCAGGGCGAACATCGGGAGGTGCGTGTCAGGTCGGGCACCGCCGTCGACCGACGTGGCTTCCGGCACGGCACGCGCACCGGTTGTGGTGATGTGGTGCAGGAGGCAGGATTCGAACCTGCGAACCGTTACGGACTGGGACCTCATCCCAGCGCCTTTGACCAAGCTGGGCGACTCCTGCGTGCATTCGCCGGTCATGCCTCCCGTATTTGAACGCCGCGACGGGCGTTCGGGCTCATTCGGACTCGAGCAGCCAGGGCGGGGGGCTGTAGAAAATGGAGCAGCAGGTCAGGGAGCCGTCGGCGGCGCGGATTTCGCTCATGTCGAGCACCACCGGCTCCAGCCCGAGGGCCTCGATGGTGGCAAGGACCGTCGGGTAGCCCTCGGCGACCAGGACCTTGCCGTTGGGGAAGCCGATCGTGTTGCAGCCGTACACCTCCTCCTCGGGCATGACGTGAACGCGGCACCCTTCGGGCAGGTCCCCGAAGTCCTCTGGACGAAGGTAGCCTTCTGGGATCAGGAGGTCCGTGTCGGTCGGCGTGGACGAGATCGACGTCAGGTGAAGCGCGTGCTTCGGAACGTCCACCACGCGGAGTTCGTAGTTGAGGTGGTCCAACAGCAGTTTGAGTTCGGCGATGCCGGCGTCGTTGGTGCGCTCCGAGCGGCCCACGAAGAACAGGTCGCCCAAGCGGACAATGTCCCCGCCGTCCATCTTGGCTTCGCCCCACATCCGGCAGAGGCGCCCGCCGTGGAGTTGCCGGACGAGGAAGTCGGCCACGGGTGGCTGTTCGCCACGTCGGGACGGATGGCCCGGCACGGGCAGCAGGACGTGGTCGTCGATGACCACCGCTTGGTCCTCGACGAATATGCAGTCGGGGTGGTCGTGGTCGGCCGGGAGGACCGTGACCTCGACGCCGTTGGCGATGAGGGCTTGACGGTAGGCCTGATGCTGCTCCTGAGCGCGAGGCACGCTCGTTGGACCGGAGCCGAAGAACTTCGCCAGCGCCCGAGGATAGGAATCAGGAACGGCGCGCACCAGCGCGCACCGCTTCTGGTCCAATCGGACCGTAGCCATGGGCGGCGGTCCGTCCTTCCGTTCATAATCCTATCCGGAGGTTCCGGATTTCGGGGGAATCGGGTGCGGAATGGCTATGCCTTGGCGGAGGAAAGGCGGCACCATGCAAGAGCACCTTGAGTTCAACCCCGCCTATTCGCTGCTGACCCTCGCCCTCGCTGCAGGCGAGCAGGTCAACGTCGAGCCGGGGGCCATGGCCGCCCTCGGGGGTTGTGACGTGCAGACGCGCTCCGGTGGCGGCTTCCTCAAGGGGCTGAAGAAGGCGGTTGTTGGCGGCGAGTCCTTCTTCCTCAACACCTTCACCGCAGGCCCACAGGGCGGATGGATCTCCATCGCCCCCGGAAGCCCGGGCGACATCATGGCCTACGACGTTCAACCCGGACGGGAGTTGTTCATTCAGGGCGGCTCGTACCTCGCAAGCACCACCAACGTGCAGACCGATACGAAATTCCAGGGCCTCAAGAGCCTCTTTTCGGGCGAATCCATGTTCTTCATCCGCGCCTTTACCGAAGCCGGCCCAGGCCGCGTGTGGTTCAACTCCTTCGGCGCGATCAAGCCCATCCCCATCCAGCCGGGGCAGGTGGTGACGGTGGACACCGGCCACGTGGTCGCCTTCGAAAACACCCTGCAGTACAGCGTTCGAAAGTTGGGCAACCTCAAGTCGGCCCTCCTGGGCGGTGAGGGTTTGGTCATGGACTTCCAAGGTCAGGGAACGGTATGGATCCAGAGCCGGGCCATCGCTGGCTTGGTGGAGCGCATGGTGCCGCTGATGGGCAGCGGCAAGGCGGCGGGCGGAGGGGCTGCCGGCGGCTTCCTCGGCGGCATGCTTGGGAACTGAGCGGACCGCTGCGTTGAACAGGGGCCGCACGGTCCCCGCACCATGTCCAGCGTGCTTCGCGCGACAACCCTCGTGCTGCTGATGCTTTCTGCCGGCCTGTCGGGCTGCTTTGGCAACGAAGAGGGCACGTCGCTCCCCGGCGCGGGCGACCTGACCGTCTCGCCCGACGCGTGGTCTGCGGGCGAATGGCAGCGCGTCTCGTTCACCGCGAAGGACGACGTGGCGGTGTTCGTGCCCCACTTCCTGATGTCCACCAACGGTGGCTACGTGCAGAACGGGACCGTGCTCGACCTCGACGCGGGCGAAACGGTCGAACTTGAGGTGCTCCCAAGCGCCCGGCTCAGCACCGCCACGCTGCTGCTTGCGCCGGCCGGCACCGACACCTTCCCCCTCCGCCGCGCCAACGAGTCGTGGACCACCTGGGCCGCACGAAACGGCCCGGGAGCCTCCACCGACGACAGCGCGGTCGTCGCGACGGCCAACGAGGACGGGGGCCGTTTCGACGTCGTGCGTCACCTCAACGGCACCACGTCCCAAGCGGTGACGATGGTGTCCATCCCGATGACCCGTGCCGTGGACACGGCGTGGGCCGAGGACCAAGGGCAGGCCCACACGAAGGGGTGGGTCAACGGACGGGACGTCTACGACTGGCTGGCCCACATCACCGACGAAACCCCGGACCCGACCGACCCCTACGACGGGGCGGTGGGCTACCTGGACCGGTGGATCGGCAACGGCAACCCGGCCTACGAGGACGCCATCTCCTTCTTTTCCGGGGTCTTCGAAGGCTACGGGCTGCGCACCGAGGTGCACCGCTTCCAAGCGAGCACCGCATGGGCCGTGAACATCTGCGGGTACAAGGAAGGCACGCTGTACCCCGACGAGTGGCTCGTCTTCGGCGCCCACTTCGACATCGCCCCTCCGGTCGCCTACACCCCCGGCCCCGACATCCCTGGCTACGGCACACGCACGGGCGCCTACGACAACTCGGCCGGCACCTCGATGATCCTCGAAACCGCAGCATCGCTCTCGAAGATCGACACCCGCAGGACGATGGTGTTCTGCCTCTGGTCGAGCGAGGAGGAAGGGCTCTGGGGCTCCTCCTCGTGGACGCAGGACGTCGCGGAGATGGACGTCACCGTCACGAACTACGTCAACCTGGACATGATGGGCATCAACTGGCCCGGCGATTGGGTGCTCTCCTGCTACATCGG
>JALRLN010000086.1 GCA_023254445.1 Candidatus Poseidoniaceae archaeon
CGCACGTTCAGGTGCTCGTCCTCGACGAGGTGCTGCACCACCGTGCCGTGGTCCCCTTCGGGACGGCCTTCGACCAAGGCCCGGTAGATGCGGTGCACCTCCCGGTCGGCGAACTGCTGCTGCAGGGCCTCCTTGTGGCGGCTGTGCCGCGCGAGCACCATGACGCCGGAGGTGTCGCGATCGAGGCGATGCACAATGTGCACCCACGCGTTCGCGCCGTGGTGCGCCCGGACGTGGGTGACGCACCGGGCGTGGAGCGTGTCCTCCTCGAGTTTGTTCGTCGCCACCGAAAGCAGCCCGGCGGGCTTGTTGACGACGAGGATCGCGTCGTCCTCGTGCAGCACGTCAAGGTCGACCACGGGCGCGGGCTGCAGGTGGCGTGGGGTCTCCACCTGCTTCTGTGCACGGGCCACCACCTCGACGCGTTGGCCCGCCTCGAGCGCCTGCTTGGCCTTGTGCACCGGTCCGCCGTCCACCTCGACCCGCCCCTCGGTCAGCATGCGGCGAAGCGTGCCGGTGGAACTGTCCGGATGGATGCGGCGCAGGGCGTCGAGGAGGGCCTCCCCTCCCACCGCATCCGTGCCGGGCATGGCCGGACCTGCGACCTGCCCGCCATGAGCCATCCGGTGGCGGCGGCCGCTTCGCACTCAAAGCAAGAGGGCGTCGATGACGTCGCCGGGTTCCGCGGCAGCGCCGGGCTCGAGCAGGGTCAGGGCGTCGGCGCTGGCCAGGCTCTCGAGGTTGCCCGAGCCCTGGTGGCGTGGCTGGTAGCCGACCATCTCGCCGTCCTCCACAGCGACCACAATGCGGCGGAGCGTCAGGCAGTCCATCGTGGCCTTCACCGGGTCGCGGAGGCGCACGCGCACCTGCGCTTCCTTGGGCCCATCTGCCCCGGTCCACACACGGAGCGCGTCGGCGACAAGCATGCGGAAGACCACGTGGCTGCTGACGGGGTTGCCGGGCAGGCCGAAGAGCGGCGTCCCCTGCCAGAGGCCAAAGAGGGGCGGTGAGCCGGGGCGGAGCTTGACGCGCCAATAGCGCAGGTCGCCTTCCTCTTCCATGAGGCGACGAACGAGGTCCCACTCGCCCATCGAGACGCCCCCCGAGGTCAGGATCATGTCGGCTTCGGCCGCGGCCGAGGTCAGGGCTTCGCGCAGGCCGTCGAGCGTGTCGTGCACGACCGGGCGGTGCAGGGCCTCGTGGCCCATGGCACGAACAAGGCCGACAAGACCGTGCGAATTTGACTCGTAGACTTCGCCATGAAGCAGGGGCTCCCCAGGTGAACGAAGTTCGTCGCCCGTGGCGATGACGGCGATCCGCAGTTGCCGCTGCACCGGCACGGTCGGGTGGCCCATCGTGGCGCAGAGCCCCACCCGCGAAGGCGTAAGCCGCACGCCGGCCGCAAGCCCCACGGCGCCCTTGGCAAGGTTCTCCCCTTGGTGGCGGATGAAGTCGGGACGGACCGGTTTCGTCAGGGTGACCTCCCCCTCGCTCACCTCGCAGGCTTCGATCGGAAGGATGGCGTCGGCCCCGGGGGGCATCGGGGCGCCGGTCATGATGCGCACCGCGTGGCCCGGAAGCAGGGGGGCGAGGTCTTCCTGGGCCGCAGCCGCCACCACGGCCTGCACCGGGAGCGTGGCCGGAACCTCGGGCACGTCGGCCAGCCGCATGGCGAAGCCGTCCATCGCCGAGTTGTCGAAGGGCGGGTCGTCGACGAGCGAGCGCAGGTCCTCGCCAAGGAGCCGCCCGTGCGCTTCGGCCAAGGGGACGTGCTCGACGTCGGGCAACGGAAGCGCCCGCACGACGTCGGCCGCGATGCGTCGGGCTTCTTCGACCTGCACGAAGTACGGGACGTCCATGGCACCGGCCCGGCACGGTGCCGCTTGAGGATGATGGTGGCCCCGCCGTCAGCATCATCACGGACGCGGCCTCCGCGTGGGTGAGGGGCATGGCGTCGATCCTCGCGACCACGCTGCTCACCAGCGGGTCGGCCACCGTGCTGGCCACGGCCATCGGCGTCCCGCTGGGCGCCCGATGCGCCCGTGCAGGGGGCCTTGAGGGGCTGCGGGTCCTCGTGCGGACGCTGTACGGGCTGCCTCCGGTCGTCGTCGGGGTGCTCGTCTACCTGCTCCTGTCCAACGACGGCCCGCTGGGGCCACTGGACCTGCTCTTCACCGTCGAGGCCATGGTCCTCGCGCAGACGCTCCTCGTGCTGCCCCTCGTGTGGGGCGGAACGTGGGCGGCCTTCGACGCCATCACGCCCGGGCACCGCCACGCCATCGCCCTGCTTGGGCTGGAGCGATGGCAGGGGCTGAAGGTGGAAGTGGGGCTCGTGTGGCGCGGGGTGCTGAACGGCATCGCCCTCGGCTTTGGCCGGGCCATCGCCGAAGTCGGCTCCGTCCTGATGGTGGGCGGCAACATCGCCGGACGAACGCGCGTGCTGACCACGAGCATCGTCCTGGAAACCAGCAAGGGCGACCTCGGGGCGGCGGTGGTGCAGGGCGGCCTGCTCCTCCTGCTGGCCCTGGCCATGATGTTCCTCATCGAGGGGGTGCAGGGCCTCCGACCGCGGGCGAGGAAGGGGCTGACCTCCACGGGCGTGTCGGCCCTGGCCTCATCCTTCCCGGGCCACACCTGGAGCGCGATGTCGATCGAACGAGGCGGTGTGAAGGTGCTCAGCCTCGATGGTCTTGAGGTGCGGGGCGGCGAGGTGCTCGTCGTGCTTGGTGCCTCGGGGGCTGGAAAATCCACGCTGCTTCGCGCGATGGCGGGGCTCGAACCCGAGGTCCACGCCCCCGGCGTTGGCCGGGGGCAGGGCGGGGTCGGGCTCGTGGCCCAGCAGCCCGTGCTGCTGAGCAGCACCCCGCTCGACGAGGTGGTGCTCGCCGGAGGGACGGCCGACCTGCTGGACCTTGTCGCGATGGCGGGGCTGGAGGGGCGCCCGGCATCCGCCCTTTCGGGCGGGGAGCGGCAGCGCACAAGCCTCGCCCGCGCCCTTGCGATGCGGCCGTCCTTGCTGCTGCTCGACGAATTCAGTTCGGGGCTGGACCTGGCCACCACGCTTCGCATCGAAGGGGTGGTGCGGCGGGTGGCCGAGGACGGTGCGGCCGTGGTCATCGCGACGCACGACTTGGCCCAAGCCCAGCGCTTGGCCGACCGCCGTGTCCTGCTGGTGGGCGGCCGGGCCGTCGACGAGGGAAGCGACGAGGGGCGGGCCTTGCTTGGCCTCGCCCTTCAGGGCTGACCGGGCGTGAACAGGGCCTCGCCGTTCACCGTATGGCCCGCGATGAGGGCCACGCCTTCACCGAGCAGGAACGCACGGAGCGCCTCCGCCGCATCGAGCCGAGGGCCGTCCAGCGGGATGATCGAATACGGGTTCAGCATCGTCTCGTCCTCAAAGGTCAGCCGCGTCAGGTCGGTGTCCGCCTGCCGGAAGAGGGCCGTCCCTGCGTCCGACAGCGTCACGCAACGCTTCTCGTCCGCCATCGTGATGGCGGCGCCCATGCCCTGGCCGATGGACAGGTACCAGTCCCCGTCCGGGCGGGTGCCGTCGTCGCCATCGGTCAAGGTGACGTTGCGGTCCTCGGCCCACGCACGCCACATGGCCTGCTCGCGCATGTGCGTGCCGGACGCGTCGCCCCTCGACACAAAGCAGCGCTCCTCCTCCACCACGGCATCGAGCACCGTGAAGAGGTCCCCGTCGATGGGCTCAGGCGAGAGCAGCACGAAGGTGTTCCACGCGAAGACGGTCCGCGAGGTGCCGTAGCCCTCCTCAACGAAAGCGGCCTCCGCGTCGGGGGCGTGGACGATGAGCACGTCAGCGTCCCCGCTGCGCCCCAATTCAAGCGCCGCGCCGGTGCCGACGGCGACCACGTCCACCCGGTGGCCCGTGGCGACTTCGAAGGCCGGAAGCAGGACGTCCAGCAAACCGGAGTCCCGCATCGAGGTCGTCGTCGCCAGCACCATCGGTTCCTCGTCGCCGGTCGTGGTGCATCCCGGAAGGAGCATCAACGCCGCAACGAGAAGCGCCGCGGCGGCTCGCATGCGCTCCCTCAACCGAAGTGCATGGTGTGGCCGCAGGCGTCGTAGTCGCAGGTGATCGTGTAGCGGGCGTTCTTCGGCTTGCGCGCCTTGAGCATGGAGCCGCACATCTCGCACTGCACGGTGAGGGTCTCGGGCTCGGGGGGCGCGGCCGCCTCTTCGAGGGTACGCCCGACGTCGGTCGACCATCCGAGGCTGTCGGTGTACTTGTCCGCCGACACGTCCATTTTCTTCTGCTTCAGGGTGAGGCGCATCTTGCGTCGCTTCTTTCCGCCCTTCTTCGCAGGAGGCTTGGCCGCCATGGTCTGAACCACCGCGGAGCCGTCTTGAATGATTCGCACCCCCGAATCGGCGGCGTCCGGGGGATTCTTGGCCTATGGCCGCAAGGGGCCTCCATGCGGACCGTCGTGGCACTGGGGCTCCTCGCCCTGCTGCTCCTCCCCGCCGCGGCCGCCTGCGAAACCGAAGCGGCGCGGCTGCTCGAGGGCGAAACGCCCTCGCCGGAAGGGCTCTCGCCCGCGAAGGACAGCGCCATTCGGGAGACGACCACCATCGCGGAGATCGGTCAAGCCCACGCCCGCTGGATGCTCTGGCGCGTCCTGATGGGCGAAGAGTTCACCGAAGCCGAAATCCGCGACGAGATCGACCGCGTGATGATCGAAAACGGATCGAACCCCGACTGGCCGAGCTTCGGCACCATCGTCGCGAGCGGTCCCAACGGCGCCATCCCGCACGGCGACCCGGAGAACGAAGGCGCCGGACCCCGCATCGTGCAGCCCGGCGACGTGGTCGTGGTGGACCTGGGGGCGAGGGTGCAGGACTGGGTGAGCGACGTGACCCGAACCTACGTCGTTGGCGGAACGGACAACCAGACCATCATCGACGCCTACATGGCCGTGTACGACGCGCAAAACCTCACCTTCCCGCTCATCGAAACGGGCACGCCCGCGTGGACGCTCGATGACATCGCGCGCACGCACATCGATGAGCAGGGCTTTGGGGACTACTTCATCCACAGCCTCGGACACGGCTTCGGCGTCTGCGTGCACGAGCCTCCGTTGCTCTCGAGCGGTTACGACGAGCCCTTGTTTGGCCTGAACTTCAACAACGAGCCCTTGCTGCCGACCGACGCCATCACCATCGAGCCGGGCATCTACCTCGACGGCTGGTTCGGCATCCGCCTTGAGGACGACTTCCTGGTGGACAACGACGGGCACGAGTACCTCACGGAAGACCTGCCGCGCGACCTCGACTGGTTCATGATCATGGAAGACGACTACGAGGCACTCCCCTGGCACAACGCCTCGATGGACGACGAGAACCCCACCATGCTCGAGGAACTCCCGCTGCCCTTCGGCCTCATCGAAACCATCGTCATCGCCTGCGTCGTCGCGGCCGTGCTCCCCTCCCGCGACGATGAAGTCACGTGCCAGAGTGAGTGCCATGCCCATTGACCCAACGCTTTGGAGGATGGGTCTTGATGCGAGCGGGCAACGCACCGTCCCCGTTCCGCCAAACGGGTCGGACGAATGGTTTGACTGGGTCTCGCCCTCACAGTGCTCAACGTGGCTTTTCGATTCAGAAAACGTTCCAATTGGGCCTGTGAAGGAAGTTCGCCCCAAAGCCCCAATCGTTGAATGGTTCAAGTGGATTCACAGGAAACGCAGCATGCTCACGCCTTCATCCGCTGCAGCAACCTCATGGGTTCAGAAGAATCAGAACGTGCCTCATCCGCAGCTGGACGAGAAATTGCATCGGCGTAACCTTGGCGTGGCCTTCGAGGACTTGGTGGTCCAAGCCATTGAGAACACATCGCTTTCAACCGTGACCATCGCGACGGGGCTTCCGGACGATGGACGCAACCCGGACTTGGTTCAGAACACCGTTTCCGCAATGGAGTCCGGGGTCGATGTGATTGTTCAGGGCGTTCTTTGGGAGCCAACGGCGAAGGTGTACGGCATCTGCGACCTGATTGTT
>JALRLN010000087.1 GCA_023254445.1 Candidatus Poseidoniaceae archaeon
GGGCCGTCACCCCCTCTCCCTTCTCATCCGTAGCGAACCCCTTCTCTATATAGTGTATTGAGAGTATTGGGGGCACGGACAACCGACCCGGACCCGGAGTTCATTCATGCGGGGCAACGCCGGCGCGGCGGCACCCGCGCCTTTGGACGACCCCTCGACCGAACGCAAGGGGCGTGGTTCGTCCTCACGGGCCCATCAGGTGCGCACGCGCATCGAAGAAGGCGCTCCAAGCGCTGTGTTGTTCGCCCTGGCCATCACGGTGGTCATGATCACGTCGGGCATCATCTACGTGCTTGCGGAATCCGGTTCGAAGTTCTACAAAGGCTTCGGGTGCGGAGCGGACGACTTCACGCCCCCTCAGGATTGGAGCGAGGAGGTCAAGGTCAACGTCAAGCAGGCGGCCATCTACGACGAGGGGAGCCTCTCGGACCCCTTGTGGTTGGACCGCTTTTGCATCGTTGGCTGGGACAACGAAACGATGGTCGCCTTGGCCGACCCCTTCGTTCAGCTGCACGGATGGGACGGAGAGGAAGGCAACTACGACGCGGACGTGGGCCTTGAGGCCTCCACGTTCAACGGCGTGGCCGGTCCGGCCCTCGATCCCGGTCGGCCTTACCTTGAGGAGTACTTCGAGGCCCACCCGGAGCAGTGGGACAGCTCCGCACCGTCCCTTCCGCTGAGCGTCTTGCGGGCCAACGAACCCGCCCTCATCCTGCACCAACAGGACCCTGAGTTGGCCCGCTCGTGGTGGGTCACGGTCTGGGCCTGGAGCGACACCGCACAGACCGACGTCGACGAGGACGGCGTGCCCAACGATGCCGTGGACGGAACAGGGGCCTTGCTCGACAACGACCTCGACGGGGACGGCATCGTCAACCACCTCGACGACGACCTTGACAACGATGGTCTTCCAAACGCCTACGACCCGGAGGAAACTCGGCCTCAGGTGGATGGTTTTGGCCTGCTGCTCGGTCTCCTGACCCTCCTCGTCATCGTCGCTGCATTGATCTCTCCAACCTGGCTTCATCGCATTGGTTTGGACCATCTCGAGGCGGCCGTCGGAGCGGTTCGTGCCGGCGCAGCGCTCCTGACCGCCATTGCGACCATGGCCTTGCTGGTGCCCCTCCCCACCAACATCCTGCTCCTGTTGACGCTCGTCTTCCTGCTGCTTGCCGGGGCCATCTTCGCCCTTGAGCGGCGGTGGCCAGTCGTGCTGCTGGTGCTTGCTGCGGTACCGCTGGTGCTCGCTGTTCGGCCCTTCCACGCGGTGCAGACCGGCCACGGCATCGCCCTCGGCATGTCCTTGCTTGCGGCGTCTGGGGTGATGAGCGAATCACGGAATCAGGTGGGTGGTCGACGTATGGCCATCGTGGACGGGGACGTCCGCGCCCTGCTTTGGGTGGCGGGCATCATGACCGTCCTGCTCTGCTACTTCGACCTCGTCGCTCGGGTGAACGGATCCCTCGGTGAATTCCTCACCCAGACCTGGTGGAAGACCGACGTCCGGACCGTGAGCGTCGTGACCGTGGGTGCCGACCTGCACATGGGCGTGAATTCACTGCTCCAAACCACCCTGCAAGTGGCGCTTGGGGCCCTCGTCATCGCCATTCCAATCGGTCTTGGGACCGCCATCTACCTGTCCGAGTATGCGTCTCCCCGGATGGCGAACCTCATCAAACCGGTGCTGGAACTCCTCGCCGGCATTCCCTCCGTGGTGTACGGATTCTTCGCCTTCGTCGTCATTGCGCCCATCGTCGTGGACGTCGGTGAACGGTTCCTTGAGTGGGGCTGGATCGCTGAGGAGCCCCAGATGTTCAACCCGCTCAACGGCGCCATCGTGGTGGGCATCATGATCACGCCCCTCATCGCTTCCCTCTCGGAGGACGCCCTCCGGGCGGTTCCAGACCCCTTGCGTCACGCCTCCTACGCCCTCGGGGCCACGCCCGTCGAGACGACCGCGCGGGTGACGGTGCCCTCCGCGCTGTCCGGCATCCTGGCCTCCATCATCCTCGCCCTGTCCCGCGCCGTTGGCGAGACCATGGCGGTCACGCTGTCGGTCGGGACGCTGGCGACCTACTCGGACAACATGTTCCGCTCGGCGCAAACCATGACCGCGTACATCGCGCAGCGCATCGGTGGCGAACTGCCCATCGGCACGACGCCGTATTACTCGCTCTTCGCCGTGGGCTTGTACCTCTTTTTCATCACGCTTGGGCTCAACATGGTGGGCCACCGGATCATGACCCGGTTCAGGGAGGCGTACGAGTGACCAGCACGCCTGACTTCGCTGAGGACGGCTTCGACCTGGCCGACAAGGGCCTGTTCGGGACCGCCCTGCTCCCCCGCCGCAGCCTCAGGCGACGGGAACTTGCCGCCGGGGCAGGACGCGTGATGTTCGTGGCCATCGCGCTTGTCGCGGGCTTGATCCTCGTCACCTTGCTGAACCGGATCGTCTCGGAAGCCTATGTGCCCGAACAGGAAATCGAGGTCGAAGGCATCCGTCTTCCCACCAAAACGGTCGCAAGCACGCAGTTCGCGTGGAAGGTCGAGACGTGGAATCCCTCGTGGGACGCCAATGACCTCCGTCTTGAACGCGAGAACGTGACCCTTGTCGCGTCGTGGGAGGAAACCCAGTTCGAGGCCATCGATCGATCGGGTGCCGTGTGGACCTCGCCCTCCGGTCAAGCGTCATGGGACCTCGAAGAGGACGTCGAACGAGCGTTGTGCGCCGCCGGGAGCGCCCGGACGACCTACAAGCCGCTGGAGTCCTTCAGCCTTGGCGGGTTGTTCGGAGACCGGTCTTTCGTGGACCACAATCCCGCTTCAGGAAGCCGGTTGGTCGTCTTCATGCGCGATACGGCGCCGACCCCAGGGATGGGGGATTACTGGTGGGACACGGACGACGCGATGGGCTACGTGTGGCACGGCCTGCGCTGGGAGGCTGCGGACGACGACCCCTTCCTCCAGGCCGCTGTGGCGGAGTACCTCGACCAACCGAACGCCTTCAGCGACGGAAAGGTGTGGCTGCATTACACCCCCGAAGCACCCTTGTTCAAGGGCAACGGGGACCTGTGGTTCAACCGCACCATCGTGGACGGCGACGTCGGAGAGGTCCTCGGAGCGTCCGTGTACAACCAGAGCAGCCGGACATGGGACACGTTCCCGCTGGCGGACCTCGACGACGCGCTGGTGCACCCCGCTTCGGTCATCGACCCCTTTGAGCCGGAATTTTGCACCAAGGCAGAAGCGACCGGGTACATCCTGAACCAAGGCCTGACGGGCTCCTATTCCGCCGTTGACGTCAAGCACGAGGATGGCTTTCACCCCCACCAAACCTCGGCCGAGCCAAACGAGGCTACGATGACCGTGTCGTTGACCTCTGGAGGCGAGCGGTCGACCTTCGTCGAACTGACGTCGGACGGGTTCAGCCTTGACCACCTTGAACTGCGCCCCTCGCCCACGTCCTCGGTCAACTGGCTGTTCATCGAACACCGGTTCAATTGGACGGTCACCATCACCCAGACCGAAGGACCCGCAGCGGATGCGCGGGAATCCTCGTACCTTGAGATCGGAGAACTGTCCCTTGGGTCCGGTGGCTCCCTCTTCCGGTCGCGGCTGTCCTTCCTCGATGCTGGCATGACGGACCTCGACGGCGACGGTCTGATCGACGCCTGCGACGAGGACATCGACGGTGATGGCGACGACAACCCGGTGCTCGGTGACGCCGAAGCCTGCCCGACCGAGGGCCGATACGCCACCGAGGACGGGTCTGTGCTCACGTGGGACGCCTGGGTCGCCGCGAACGACGCCAACGAGGACGGCATCCACGACGATGTGGCAGACCGCGACATCGACGGCGACGGGATCGCGAACCTCGTGGACGGTCAAGGCGAGCCCCTCAGCGCCGCATCCTTGTTCGCCGACGCAGGCGGTTCGGTTGCGTCGCTGAGCGAGGTCCCCTTGCTCAACGACCTCGTCTCGCCCTTGCTCGACAAAACCTGTGCGGAGGCCTACAAGCGCAACGACCCGGCGTTTGCCGTGGCCGATTGCCAGACCGCAACCGCGCTGATTGAGGCGGAAGGCTCCGCCTTGTACGCCGACGGCTTGGACGCCGATGAATTCTGCATCGCCGTCCGGCAACTCGAACAGCACGTCTGGTTCGACCATTGCGGTGCTCCGGACCGCCTCGAAGCAGGGATCGATGCCTACGACGAGCGCGCGCCCGTCGTGCCGCTGCTGATGGTGTTCTCCCTCGGGGCCATGTGGGTGGTCATGCGGCGGCCTGGCAAGGTCCTGCTCTTCCTTCGAGGCAAGTTGCTCCGCATGGGCACGGACGAACCCGAAACCAAGGGGTTGAGCCCGTGGGCCGTTGGGTCCCTGCTCAAGGAGGGTTCAGGGCGCGTGCTGTCGTTGATCGTCCGCATCGCCCTGTTCGCTCTTGGCCTTCGCATCTTCCTCGTCACGTTCAGCACGGATTTGGCCTTGATTCGACCCTTCTCCTTCGTGATTGGCGGTGCCATGGCCTTGCTCGGCGGCATCGCGGTGATGACCGCCGGAAGCACCTTGCTCAGCCTTCGCCCCGACCGCAACACCCCGCCTGCAGAAGGCCTTGTGGACGTGCTGGTGCTCACCATGCAGGTGGTGGCGTGGGTGCTCGCCGTTCGTTGGGTGCTGGTCGAAGGATGGATTGTCCCCGCCGTCTCCTTGCTCATGGTAACCTCCGCGGTCCGTCGCCTCGCCGTCGGAGCCCTTCAGTTGACGCGCACCACTCGGATCCAGGAAGACCGGCTCAGCCTCGTGGTGCAAGGACGGGACGGGTGGATGCTGACCGCGCTGGTCGTGCTCATCGTGGGGCTTGCCACCGTCCCCATCGCGTTCAACCTGCCCTTCGTGTTCGCAGATTTCCCGTCGTCTGAACCCTACAAGGCCGGCTTGCGTGCTGCCTTTTGGGGCAGCGTGTACGTGGTCGGTTACACGATGTTGTTCGCGATTCCCCTGTCCATCGGCGCCGCCATTTGGTTGGAGGAATACGCGCCCAACAACCGCTTCCGTCGGACCATTCAGGCCCTGATCACGAACCTTGCCGGGGTTCCTGCCATCGTCTTCGGTCTCTTCGGCCTCGCGATGTTCCTGACCTCCCGTGGGGCCGGCCTCGGCCTCGGCGCCACGGTCTTGACGGCCGGGATGACGATGGCCACCATGGCGATGCCCACCATCGTCATCTCTTCGCAGGAGGCCCTTCGCGCCGTGCCTCCATCGCTGCGTAACGCAGCCTTCGGTCTGGGCTGCACGAAGTGGCAGGTCACCCAAGACCACGTTCTTCCCCATGCGCTGCCCGGCATGATGACGGGCACCATCCTCGCCATGTCCCGCATCATGGGCGAAGCCGCACCGCTCATCCTTGTCGGGGCGGTTGCGTCGGTGTTTTCAGAGCCGGATGCGATGTTCTACGTCTCCTACCAAGCGGTGCCGTCCCTTGACGCGTGGTTTGCATGGATTCCCGGCGTCGAATCCCACGTGGCCAACATGCCGCTCTTCGCAGACCGGGGCTGGCTCTCGGCCGACCCTGCCCAGTTCACAGGGCCTGACTCCAACGACCGAGGCCGCTACACCGTCCTGCCCGTGCAGGTGTACGTCTGGACGGGCCTGCCACAGGTCGGCTATCAGGTGATTGCAGCAGCAGCCTCCATCGTGCTGCTCGCTACCTTGGTCATCGTGAATTCCACCGCGATTCTCTTGCGGGCCCACTTCAGGAGGTATTCCAAGACATGACGACCGAAGGCGATGAACCAACGATGTCCGTAGCCGAGATGCTCGCGATGGCCGAAGCGGTCATGCTCGCCGACGACGACGTTGAGCAAGGGGAGGTGAAGCGGCTCGCCGTGCTCGAGGCAGACCATCCTGACC
>JALRLN010000088.1 GCA_023254445.1 Candidatus Poseidoniaceae archaeon
GCTCCCAAGCATGCGGTAGGTGATGCCAAGTTCAAGCCCGATGTACCCGCCGCCCACGATGACGAGGTGCTTGGGGATCTCCTGAAGGTCGAGGGCTCCACGGGACGAGATGACGTGCTCGCTGAACGGCATGAACGGGAGTTCGATGGGGACGCTCCCTGTGGCGAGGATGACGTGTTCAGCGTTGATGGTCATCGCACCGTCGCCGTCGCCGACGCGAACGGTCTTGGCGTCCATGAATTCGGCCCAGCCGTGCACCAGTTCGACGCCTGCCGTGCCGAGGAGCGTCTCTACGCCCTTGTTCAAACGGTCCACGATCCCGTCCTTCCACGCCACAACCCCACCCATGTCGACGGTGGCGGGAGCGTTGAGCGAGATGCCCTGATGGCCGCCGTCTTCGGCGTACTTGGCCAGTTTCTGAACGGTTTGAGCGACGTGAATCATCGCCTTCGATGGGATGCAGCCACGGATCAGGCAGGTGCCACCCGCGCGTTCCCCTTCGACAATGACCGTGTCGAGTCCAAGTTGACCTGCACGGATGGCGGCGACATAGCCGCCTGGCCCGGCGCCAACGACAAGGACGTCACAGGAACGTTGCTTCATTCCGGGCACCTCACATGAACAGGGTCGCCGGGTGCTCCAGCAGTGCCTTCAGGCGCTGCACCAGCATGGCGCCGTCCCACCCGTCGACCACGCGGTGGTCGAAGGAGGAGGAGAGGTTCATCATGCGGCGGATTTCGATGCGTCCGTCCATGACCATCGGTCGCTCGACGGCCTTGTGGACCCCGAGGATGCCGACCTCGGGCTTGTTGATGATTGGGGTGGCGCCAAGGCCGCCCATCGCCCCAAGGCTGGTGATGGTGAAGGTGGACCCCGAGAGTTGCTCGCTCGTCGCGCTTCCGTTGCGTGTGGCTCCGACGACCTCGGCCATGGCGCTGGCTGCGCCCCACACGTCAAGGGCTTCGACGTGCTTGACCACGGGGACGTAGAGCCCACGTTCGGTCTGCGTCGCGATGCCAAGGTGGACGCCGTGGTGGCGGACCACCGTCATGCGGTCGTCGTGGTAGTGGGCGTTGCACACCGGGTGCTCCCCGAGCGCCTTGGAGAGCCCGAGCATGATGAAGGGCAGGAAGGTCAACTTCGGCTGCCCCTCGGCCCGCGTGGCGTTGAGGTGCTGACGAAGGGCCTCGAGGGCGGTCACGTCGACCTCCTCAAAGTAGGAGAAGTGCGGGATGGTGGTGTACGAGGCCGTCATGCCCTCGGCAATGCGCTTGCGAAGGCCAGCGACCTTGATCTCCTCCGTCCCGGTACGCTTCATTCCAATCCGGCTGACCGGCGCGGTGCCGCCACCGGCGAGGTGCGCGTCAAGGTCTGCATGGGTGATGCGCCCCGCCGGCCCACTGCCCGCCACACGTGCGAGGTCCACGCCCGATTCACGTGCACGTTGACGCACGGCCGGACTGGCAAGGGGACGAAGCCCTGGCACGACCGGGCTTGGGGTGGGTGCAGGAGGTGCCGCTTCGACCACGGGGGCAGGTGCGGCTTCTGGAGCAGGCTCCGGTGTGGGTTCTGGCGTGACGGCTTCTTCGGTGGGAGCGCCAGCCGTGTTGTGGTCCGCCAACGCGCTCGCGTTGCCGTCGCCCTCCACTTCGAACTCGATGCAGATGCCGCCGACCGGCAGGATGTCGCCGACCTCGCCGACGCGCTGGAGGACCGTGCCGTTGACGGGGGAAGGGATCTCGACGGTCGCTTTGTCCGTCATGACGGAGAGAATGGGCTGGTCTTCCTTGACCACGTCGCCCACGGCGACCATCCATTCGACGACTTCGCCCTCCACGACGCCTTCTCCGATGTCGGGCAGCTTGAATGCGTAGATCCCCATGTTTCAGGCCTCCTGTGTGCGGCTGATGGCCTCGGCGATGCGGCCGGGGCTTGGAAGGTAATCCCATTCCGTGGTGTGCGGGAAGGGCGTGTCCCACCCCGTGACCCGCTGGATGGGGGCCTCGAGGTGCCAAAAGCACCGCTCCTGGATCGACGCGGACATTTCCGCGCCGAAGCCGCTCGTTTTCGGTGCTTCGTGGACAATCACGCAGCGACCGGTCTTGCGGACGGACTCCACCACGGTGTCGCGGTCCCACGGGACGAGGGTCTGAAGGTCGATGAGTTCGGCATCGACGCCGCTCTGTCGAATCCCTTCTTCGGCCACGTGAACCATGGCGCCCCATGCGATGACGGTGCAGGCTGCCCCTTCCTTCACGACGCGGGCCTGCTCAAGGGGAATGGTGTAGTGCTCTTCTGGCACCTCGCCGTCGGGGTGGTTGTTCCACGTTGGGACGTTATGGGGGTCGCCGTAGAAGGGTCCGCGGTAGCAGCGTTTTGGTTCGAAGAACACCACGGGGTCGTTGCATTCGATGGCCGAGGCGAGGAGCCCTTTGGCGTTGTACGGCGTCGAGCAGTACACGACCTTGAGGCCGGGCGTGTGCGTGAATTGGGCCTCTGGGGATTGGGAATGGTGGTGTCCGCCCTTGATGCCGCCTCCGGCAGGGGTTCGGATGGTGACCGGCGTCCAGAATTCGCCCCCGGAGCGGTGGCGGAGTTTGGCCATCTCGTTGACGATCTGGTCGTAGGCGGGGAAGATGTAGTCGGCGAACTGGATCTCGCATACAGGCCTGAGCCCATTCAAGCCCATCCCGAAGGCAATCGCGGCTATGCCCCCCTCCGACAGGGGAGTGTCGAAGACCCTGTGGGCACCGTGCTTCTCCTGCAGGCCGGCCGTGACGCGGAAGACTCCACCGACGTATCCGACGTCTTCGCCAAACACGACGACGTTCTCATCGCGCTGCATCTGCAGGTCAATGGCCGAGTTGAGCGCTGCGATCATGTTCATTTTCGCCATGACCTCACCTCACTTCCCGAGTTCCTCACGCTGCTCTTGGACATGCCACGGGACCTCTTCGTACACTTCCGTGAAGATCGTGGAAGCGGGCGGGTACGGCCCGTTGGCGAGGTCGCCGTGGGTGCAGGCCTCCTTGTATGCGGCCATGACCTCGGCGTCGAGGCGCTCGATGAGGGCGCTGTGTTGGTCTTCGTCCCACAGGCCACGGCCGATGAGGTGCTGCTTCAGCCGGTCGATGGGGTCGCCGCCGGGCCAGCACGTGTGCTCGTCCTGTGGACGGTAGGCGCTGGGGTCGTCGGACGAGGAATGGGCGCCAGCACGGTACGTGTAGACCTCGATGAAGGTCGGTCCGAGTCCGGCTGAGGCGCGCTGGCGGGCCCACTTCGTCACCGCGTACAGCGCGAGGAAGTCGTTGCCGTCCACGCGGAACGATGGGAGGTCGTAGGCGAGACCTCGCTCGGCGAACGTTCGGCCACCGGTCGCGAGGTTTGCGTGGGTGGAGATGGCCCATTGGTTGTTGACCACGTTGAGGATCACGGGGGGCTTGAAGGTGGACGCGAAGTTCACCGCGTAATGGAAATCGCCCTGCGCCGAGGTCCCGTCGCCGAGCCAGGTGATGCATGCTTCGTCGAGGCCACGGTACGCGCTGGCCATGGCCACGCCGACGGCCTGAGGGAACTGGGTACCCACGGGGGAGGAGATGGAGATGAATCGTCCTTCGCGCCAGGTGTAGTGGACGGGCATCTGGCGTCCGCGGACGTTGTCTTCGAGGTTCCCAATGCAGTGGCAAATCATGCTCACCATGTCGCGACCACGCACGAACTGCGCACCGGGTTGACGGTAGGATGGGAAGAGCCAATCGTGCTCCTCGAGGGCCATCGTTTGAGCGACGGCAATGGCTTCCTCGCCGAAGGAGCGCATGTAGAAGGACAGCAGCCCGGTTCGCTGCATCTTCATCATGCGGTCGTCGAAGGTGCGGAGCCGGACCATGTGCTCAAGCCCGAGCAGGAGTTCCTCTTCGGGGATGTCCGGCTCCCACTGGCCGGAGGCCACGTGGTCGTCGCCGAGGACACGGATGAGTCCACGGGCGTGCTCAGCGGTGTCTTGTGCGTCGCAATCGACGGAGGGGCGGGAGAGGTCGCCCGGCTGCTCGGTGAAGGCACCACCGAAATCAGGGCTGTCGCCGGGGCGGAACGGGGGCATCCCGATGGTGTAGGGAGCCTCGGTCGCGGTCAGGCGGTCAGGCATCAGGCCTCACCACCGGAGGTCGACCTATGGGCGTGTCGGTCCGCCGCTGCCCCGCGTTGTACACGGACGGTGGCGCCCGGCATGTCGCCGTTCCAAGCAGCATCGGTGCAGGCGCGGAGCAGCAGTCCCGCCTTGAAGGAGGAGCGAACCAAGGGGCCGCTTGCGACCCCGAGGAAGCCAAGTTCGATGGCGTCGTCCGCCCAGTTTTCGAAGGCCTCGGGCTCCGGGTACCGGTCCACGGGAAGGTGCTTTTCGGAGGGGGCAAGGTACTGGCCAAGCGTGATCAGGTCCACACCTGCCTCTCGCACCAAGGCCATGGCCTCGGCGATCTCCTCGTCGCGCTCCCCCAAGCCGACCATGATGGAGGTCTTGATCAGCAGGTCGGGGCGCAGCCGTCGTGCTTCTCGAAGGATGGAAAGGGATTGTTCGAAGGAGGCACGGTGGTCCCGCACCGTGCGGTCGAGCCTTGGGACGCATTCCACGTTGTGGGCAAAGACCCGCAGCGGTGCATCGTCCAGGAGCGCCCCCAGAGCGGCGAGGTCCCCAGCGAGGTCCGAGCAGAGGAGTTCGAGGGTGACGTCAGGGCAGCGCTCGGCGACGGCGTCGATGCACGCTCGGTAATGCGCAGCACCGCTGTCCACCAGGTCGTCCCTGTTCACCACGGTGATGACCGCGTGGCGAAGCGGCATCGAGGCCACGGCCTCGGCGAGGTGGTGCGGCTCGTCGGGGTCCAGCGGCGGGGCGCGCTTGATGGTCCCCACCGCACAGAAACGACAGCCTCGGGTGCATTCCTGGCCTGCGATCATGAAGGTCGCATCACCACTCGACCAGCAGTCGTGGACGTTTGGGCATCGCGCTTCCTCACAGACGGTGTGCAGCGCGTTGTCCTTCACGGCTGCTTTCGTGGCTCGGAAGGCCTCCATCGCCTCGCCGCTCGGCAGGGTCGTTCGGAACCATGCCGGGAGGCGCGGACGCGGGGGGTCGGTGGCCATCGTCAGCGGACGCCCGGTGGCCATGCCACGCCCACGGGCTGTGGAGCAAAAGGCTTCGTTCGGCGGGCGGAGGTGCAGCAAAAGCAATGTGGGGGCAGTTTGGTTTGCGTTTCATGTTTGAAAACATCAGCATCCTCGCCATCGTGGTCGGCCTTGCCCTGCTCTTGCTTCTCGGATGGTTCGTCATGTCGATGTTCGGTGGGGAATGACGCCTGACGAGGGTTGATGAGCGCGCGCCCCGTGCTTGAGGCATGGCTCCGCGTGTCGCACTCGTGACCGGAGGCGGGCGAAGGGTCGGCGCGGCCATCGTCTCCGCCTTGGCCGACGCGGGCTGGTTCGTGCTCGTGCACGTGCGCGCCTCGCTCGACGAAGCCACGGCGATGGTCGACCACCTCTCGTCCATCCATGGCCGCACGGTTGGGCGCGTGTTGGTGGCGGACCTCCTTGTTGACGCCGACGTACGCGGCCTCGTGGAGGACGTCATCGCCCAGCCTGAGGTTCAGTCCGGTGGGCTTGGAGGGTTGGTGCACAACGCCTCCGTGTTCTTCCCTGACCACGGTGAAGGCGCTCCCTCCGACATGGTGGCTGCGCGCGAACAGTTGTGGCGACTCCATCTGGAAACGCCGGTGGTGCTGACCGAAGGGTTGGCCGGTTCCCTCGTTCGCGGCCAAGGGTCCATCGTCTCGATGGTGGACACCTCCTGGGGGAAAGCGTGGAAAGGACTG
>JALRLN010000089.1 GCA_023254445.1 Candidatus Poseidoniaceae archaeon
ATCGTCGACGACCTGAAGGACCTCCTTCCGGCGCCGGTCGAGTTCCTCGAGGCGCTGCCGATTGACTTCAACAAGCCGTGCGAGGCGCTGAAGCTCCGCGCGGCCGTCGGTCGTCACGCGTTGAGCGGGTCAGCCGCCCTTGATGAATGCCGCGACCTTCACTCCTCTTCGGCCACGACGACGGGGCCGCCGGCCGCCGCGATCTGGTCCCGGAAGTGGTGGAGCACGGTGGGTTCTTGCGAGGTGCGAGGGTCAATCTCCTGAATCGACTGGATGTCAACGGAGCGCCGGGTGGCCCGGTGCTTGGACCCAAGGATGGAGTACGCGCGGTGCTCCGCATCGCCGGCGTCCTCAGCGGGAAGGTCGATGGAGAACGCTTGTCGATGCTTACCGAAGGGAGCGATGCCGCTCACGCGGAAGGCCTTCATGAGGGCGCCGACCGGCCAATCCGTCTTAAACGCGGCGGCCGGGGAATTGATGAGCGCCGAGCGCGCCGGCATGCCGTGCGCACCGCCCTCGCGCTGCTCTTGATGCTGGGCTTGGCCACCGTTCCGCCCGGCCTTCCCGCGTCACCCTCGGGCACGGTGGTCCTCGAACTCGAGGAGGGCACGTGGAACCAAGGGGCCTGGGACGAAGCGCAGTCCCATGGTTGGGACATGCTTCGCCTGGCGTCGTGGACCCGTGCGGTCGCGTGGGCCGACGGCGACGAAGGCATGCTGGAAGGGGTCTCCGTCTCGGTGCCGGCCGCCATCAGCACGTCCGCCTTCACCGACGGGGACGACGTGCGCCTGCTCTTCGAGCCGCGCTTGCCAGAAGCAGCAACTGTACGCATCGCCAACGAGGCCAACCACCTCGGCGCGCGACACCTCGATCTCGTTCCGCTCCTCCCCATGGTTCAGGCAAGAGCCGTGAAGTGGATCGGCGGCATGGAAGGGTTGCCTGGCCTCCAGGCCGTTGAGCCGGTGATGGCCGTCTCAGCAAGGAACGACCACGGCGCCGGCCTGCTTCAGGAGGGCGATGCGAGCGGCAACGTGGTGTGGTCGTGGGGATTCAACGGCAGCGGCGTGGTGCTGGGCACCGCAGACAGCGGCCTTGACCTCGACCATGCGTGCTTTCGGAACGGCCTCAACGAGGTTGGTCTTCCCGGAGAGGCACACCGTAAGGTCGTCGTGCTGAACACCAGCGTGCACGACGCCGATGCTCCCGGCCAGTCCGACTACCGTCACGGGACGCACACGGCGGGAACCCTGGCGTGCTCACCCGTCGCGTGGAACGGAACAGAACCACCCGGTTCAGGCACGGCCCTTGCCCACGGCGCTCGCTTGGCGGTGGCCGACATCGTCGGCCCTGAGGGCTGGGCCCCTCCCTCCTTCGATGCCTTGCTCGGCGAGGCCGCCCTCGCAGGCGCGGTGGTGCATGCGCACTCGTGGGGCGACGACACGACGGCGTACACGGCGCGGTCTGCTGAAGTCGATCTGTGGTCCCTGGAACACCCCTGGACCTTGGCCTTCATCGCCCCTGGCAACGGCGGAAGCGTGCTCGAACCGGCCAACGCCCGAAACGTGGTGGCCGTCGGAGCGACAACGCTCGCTACGCCGCTTGAGCGGTGGGTTGGCTCGCCTTCTGGGCCCACCGAAGCGGGCACCGACGGCATCGGCCTCCTCGCACCGGGCGTGGGCATCATGTCGGCCAAAGCAGACGGTTTGGCCACCAGCATGAACGGTGACCTGCGCCCCTCCAGTGGAACGAGCATGGCCACCCCGATGCTCGCTTCTGCAGCGGCGGTCGTGCAGCAGATGGTGGAGGCTGGGGCCGTGCGTGGCACCGACCTTCCGGTCTCGCTTCAGGTGGACGGGCTTGTCACGCCGGCGTGGTCCGATGCGTCCCTCGACGGCGGGGCGCTGTTGGGCGAAGGATGGACCCCGTCTGGTTCACTGCTCCGAGCGCTGCTCGCTGCGAGCGCGGTGCCGTTGAACGCTTCCGCAGCCGGGGGAGGGAGCCGGCACAGCGGGCTCAGCAACCCTCAGGACGGGTGGGGCCAACCGCAACTCGACCGCTTGCTGAACCCCCGCCCGCTTGTCGGTGGCGGATGGGACCTCGCGCCTACAACGTGGGTGCACGACAGTTTCCGCCTGTTGAACGGGACGCCGGAAGGCTTCCTCGAAGACCGGCTCGCCACCGTGAACGGAACCGGCATGCTTGCCAGCGCTCCTTGGGACGGGTCCGGTGCTGCAGGCCCCTTCCTCTCGGAGGGGGGCGCCTTTACCGTCAGCCTCTCCGTCGCGCAAGGTCAGGATCTCAACGTGCGGCTCGCCTTCCCCGCCTCGCCTGGCCCAGCGCCTGTGGACGACCTCGTGCTCCGCGTCACCTTGGACGACGGGCGGGTGGCGTTGGCCGGTGTGGACGACGGGTCGGACAGCCGGCTCCTTCAGCCCGAGGAAGCGGACAGCACGGCCGAGGCGTTGCCGACGTCGAACGAAACCCTCCGCGGGGTACGCATTCCTGCCGCTGAATTGACCGGTGTGAGCGAGGTGCGCATCGACGTGGTCGCCCGGCACGTCACGCCCGGGAACCTTCCGGACCACCTCGGAGCCGACGGCGGGCGTGTTGGGTTCGCCCTTGCGGTGCTCGGCGTGGAACGGGGGGCCCCCTCGGACGGCGATGAGGACGGCGTCATCGATGCCGAAGACGCGTGCCCCGACCAAGCGGCTGGGGCCTTGGACCTTGACCGCGACGGCTGCCCGGACGACAGCGACGGGGACGGTGTGGTTGACCACGAGGACGCCTGCCCCATGGACAACGCGAGCGCCGCGGACGGCGACGGGGACGGATGCCTCGACGACAGCGACAACGACGGCGTCCAGGACCCCTTCGACGGGTGCCCGAACTCACCTTCGGACCCTGCTTGGCCCGTGAACAGCACGGGCTGCCGGCCCGTCGACGCCCCGCTTCGCATGGACGTCGCGGCCTTCCCGGAGGCCCTTGCGTCAGGTGTTGCGTTCGACGTGGAATTGCTGCTGCTGGACGACGACGGGGACGAAGCCCGCGTGGAGGCCTTCCTGAGCGTCGACGGATTGCCAATGCCCGAAACGGCCGTGACCGTGGAGGGGCTCGGCGAGGTGAGGTTGACGTGGGCCGCAGAGGCGTGGGCGGCCCCGTGGCTACGAAACGGGTCGCTCGTCCTTGTCCACCTCAGCGCCACGACCCTCAACGGGTCGCCCGAGGCGATGGCCTCCACGCTCACCCCAAGCACCCCCGTGCAGAGCACCTACGTGGAGGAGGTGGCGACCCTTCCCGGATCGCCGCCTGCAGCCCCGTGGCCATGGGCCTTGGCCGCCTCCCTTGGGGTGGCGCTCGCCGCCGCTGCACTGTTTGGTCGAAGGGAGGAAGACCGCTTGGAGGAAGGGCCCGCCGACCCGTTCCGGGCCAGCTCCCTGCACGGCGACAACGAGGAATAACGGGAGCCAACCTCAGGGGATGCCTTGAAGTCAAGACGCGCCTTCGTCAGGGCAGCACGGTGGTACCATGGCGGACAGACTCTACATTGGCATTGACCTCGGGACCTATCAGTCGACCATCGCTTCCAGCGCGGGCACCATCCACACCATCGAAACGGTGGTCGGTCGCCCGAAGGACCCCGTCGCCCGCAACATGCTCGGCCGGGACGTGCTCTTTGGCGCAGACGCGCTGAAGCACAAGATGTCGTGCGACCTCTTTCGTCCGATGGCGAAGGGCGTGACGCAGGACGACGAAGCGAGCCTTGGCGCGGCGAAGGCCTTCATGACCCACCTCATCGAGACGGTGGACCCTGAGGAGTACGACGAAGTCGTCGGTGTCGTCTGCTCGCCTTCCCACGTGTCCTTCACGGACAAGTCGAACCTCGTCGCCACGCTTCGCGGTCAGGTCAACGCCATCATGGTCGTCAGCGAGCCCTTCGCCACCGCCTACGGCATCGGCGAGTTCCACGGGACCATCGTGGTCGACATCGGTGCGGGCACGACCGACATCGCACGCCTCTACGGCACCTTCCCAAGCGATGAGGATCAGATCAGCCTGGCTGAGGCCGGCGATTGGCTCGACGAACACCTCATGACCCTCATCCGCAAGAAGTACACCGGCGCTCAGGTCACCAAGGACATGGTGCGCCGCTGGAAGGAAGCCCACTCCTACGTTGGTGGCGAGGTCAAGGAAGTGCTCGTTGACCTGTCCGTTGAAGGTAAGCAGCAGCGCGTGGACATCGGTGACCTCATCGCCCAAGCCTGCGGCGCCATCGTTCCGCTGATCGGCAACGGCATCAAGCGCATCATCGCGGGTGCAGATCCGGAATACCAGGAAACCTTCCGCCAGAACATCATCCTCTCCGGTGGCGGCTCGCTCATCGGTGGCGTCGCGGACCGGCTTGCTGCCGAGATTTCGGACATCGGAAACGTGGCCGTGCGCTGCGTCGACGAGCCCATCGACAAGGTCGCCCTCGGTGCGGTTGCCCTCGCGCAGGACATGCCCGAGGACATGTTCACGTCCATCGAATGATGGTGGGCCGACGCACCCCGAACAACGCCGGCGTACAGCGCCTTGCGTGAAGGAAAGTTCAAGTGCGGTTCGACGGGCTTCAGGGCTGTATGTCATCGAGCGACGCAGCGATGACCGGGGCATCCACTGCACCTCGGGAGGAGCGCGCGGCCCTCGAAGGGATGCTGCGCGGCTACCCCGTCGAACAACTCGTCGAGGAAGTCATGACCGCTTGGGACGAACTGGCGGAGCGCAACGACGAGCTTGTGGAAGCGCGCCAACGCCTTCGGATGGCTGAACTGGATCTGGCCGACCGGACCGATGCCATCGCGCCGGAGGTCGCACGCCTCAACGAGACCGAGCACGAACTCCGTGACGCTCGCGCCCGCATCGTCCACTTGGAACGCCTGCTCGAGGACGCACGTGACGAGGCGTCCAGCCTCGCTGCCTCCGCGTCGGCAGAAGAGCGGGCGAACCTGCAGGCCGAGGTGGCTCGGCTCACCGCCCTCTCCGATGAACAGGATCAGGTCATTGGGGAAATGGAAGAGCGGGTTGGTCGCATGGTCGTTGCCCTTGAGCGGGCAGCGGAAGCAGGATTGACCTCGGTCACCGCCGAGGAAGTTCGGCGGCTCAAGAACGAGAACGAGGAGGCGTTGACCGCCCTCGCGGCCGAGCAGGCCACGGTGCACGCGATGGAAGAAGAGCGTCAGCGGCTGCGCGACATCGCCGATCGCTTGCGCGGCCTCATCGATGCGCGGGACCAGCGCCTTGCCGAACTTGAAGACCAGGTCGAACGGGTGATGAGCGGACCGAAATCCATCTCGGCCGAACACGATTACCTCGTTGAGCAGATCGAGGACCTCAAGCGGCGCCTGCTCGAACGCAACCGAGAGTACGAGTCCCTCCGTCGCCGTGAACGGCGCCTCCACAACGACGTCTTCGACCGCGATGAGCGGTTGGCTCAGATGACCCTCACCATGACCGACCTCGAGGCCGCTTTGCAGGACCGGACCGCCGAATCGCGCGACCTCGAAGAGCGCCTCGCCGCCGCTGAGGACGAGGTGGACCGCGTCCGACGCGGGGAGCGCACCCGTGAGGTGGTGGGCAAGGCCTTCTCCGACACCCTCGGCTTGGTGCGTGGGCACGACCAGCGGGAAGCAGCGCGAAGCGCCTATGCCGAGGCTCCGGACGTCGAACGCACGATCGCCGCCCCCGGGCTCGAGGACATGGAACGTTTGGCCAAGGGTGAGGTCGTGGACTTGGACGTGAGTGTCGAAGAGGTCCCCGTTGGTACCCCAACGGAAGAGGTGCGGCCAAACGCGCCCGGTGGACGCGGAG
>JALRLN010000008.1 GCA_023254445.1 Candidatus Poseidoniaceae archaeon
TGGACGACGACGCGTGGACGGCCATGATGCGTGGCGTCGCTGCCTTCCATCACAAGCACGACTTCGCCGGCAACAACGGACACGACATGGGGTACCGCATCGCGTTGACCGTCGAAGAACTCGGCGAGTTGGCAGCGGCCATCACGAAATCGAAGCCGATCGAAGAGGTGGCTGAAGAGATGGCAGACGTGCTCATCCTCTTGATGGGCCACAGCCTCGCGATGGAAATCGACCTGAAAGCAGCCTTCGAAGCCAAACTCGAACGGATCATGAAGCGAGCTGCCAGGCAGGGGCGGCTCGGCGTTCGCGTGACGGAGTACACGAACGAATCCTGAGAAAGCCTCATCGGTGCAATGCAAATGGCAGGCTATGGTGGTCAACACGTCGGGCGTGAGCCCATCCGCACGTGACCCACTCGACGCTATTCGTGAAGCGCTGGAACCGGTCCGCGCGCCGCGTTTCCTCGACCTCAACCTCCCCCGCACGGGTTGGGGCTGGGCTGGTGTCGTCGCTCCATTGCTGATCATTGTCGTATTCCCACACCCGCTCGTGGTCTACATCGCAGGGGCCCTCATGGCGTACTGCTGTCCAACAGGGATCGAATTGGCCATCGCCAAGGTGAGGGAATCGGTTGGGTCATGCGCAACCGTCACGTACGAGCAAGGGCCCAACGGCGAGCTCACGGAACCGTCGAAAGGCACGCACAGCGAGGGGTGGTTTGTTGTCCCACCACAAATCGATGCATGGCATGTCGAACGCCCGTACGACCCCGATCCTTCTGGACTGCTCGCCGAACACCCGGTGAACGTTGGGACGCCTGTTGCTGCGATGTTCACCCTCCGTTCCTTGCTCCGCGTCGCGCAAAGCGCTGTTCTGGCTTTCTTTGCATGGTGGGTGTTCAGCACCACAGGGAGCACGGACTGGCTGTACATCTGCCTCGCAGGCGGCCAACTCCTCCTTGTGTCTCGCTGGCTGAAGGTTCGGAAGTGGCGGGCCCTCAGCGACCTGCCGACCTCGACCGTCCGTTCTGCGGCCGTTGGAAAGGTCGAGGTCTTCGGTCAACTTCGGCCCCGTACCACATGGCCGCTTCCTGTCGCCGTCGACAACGATCCTCGCAAACTCGGTCACGGGCTTGGGGCATGGACCTGGCGTTATGGGCACCTTTTCGAATGGGAGGAGTGGGTCGAAGAGCGTGATGAAGAGGGTAACGTGACGGGTGGTCGTTGGGACAACCGCAGCGCGTACACCTTCATCAGGGGGGCCGAGGGGTCGTGGCCGACCTTGCTTCATGATGGTACGGGGGGCATCGCCCTGAACGCCAACCTCCTCGACCATCCGCCCCGCGTGAACGATTGGAGGTCCGCAGACCACTCGCTCTGGTCCACCCGTGGACGGCCGTCAGGAAAGGTCAGGAATACGAGGGCCTACCACTCGTGGGACCTGAACGGATGGGCCATGGGGGAGCCACTGTTCGCGTCGTGCTACGCGGTCCCGAGATCGAACGATGAGCTTCAAGAAGAATCGGTGGACAGCAGCATAGCGTGCGCCAACATCGAATTGACGCGTGAGGGCTCGGCGCTGGGCCACGCGGTCACCGTCCATCGAGGAACAGAACTCCTGGCCATGCAGGAGATGGAAAGCAGCATTGGGGCCATGCTTCCATCCAGCATCTTGGTCTGCGTCTCCCTCTTCACGTTCCTCACGAACGGTGTTTGGTTCTGATCACGAACGGGACCAACGTTCCATGGTTTGGTCGTGTTGGTCGCCTTCCCCTGCGGGGACGAACGTTGAGGCTTCGAGGGTCCACGTCGAATCGTCCAATGCGGGTGCGAATGTGTCGGCCCCTTCTACCGTGGTGTGGATCACGGTGCGGTGAACCACGTCGGCGCAGGGAAGGGATTGAGCGTACACCTCGCCCCCTCCAATGACGAAGAGGACCTCCTCTGTCGACGAACGGTTCAGCACCTCCTCAATGGAGGTGCGCAGGGCAGGTTCCTCCGTCCACGATCGGTCCCTCGTCAACACCAGGTTCTCTCGGCCCGGCAGGGGGAATGGCAGGCTCTCCCACGTACGCCGTCCCATGACCACCGGATGCCCCATCGTCACGCGTTTGAAGTGCTGCAGGTCGCTGCGTTGGCGCCACGGCAGGTCGCCATCTTTCCCAATGGCCCCGGCTTCGTCCTGCGCCCAGATGAGGTGCAGCGGCATGGCAGGTCCTCACACTGCGATGGGAGCCGCGATGTGCGGGTGGTGTTCGTAGCCCACGATCTCGATATGTTCGGCGGTGAAGTCGTCGATGTCATCGATGCTCGGGTCGAGCCGGAGGCTCGGCAGCGGCAACGGCTCGCGGGTGATCTGCAACCGCGCTTGGTCAAGGTGGTTGTTGTAGAGGTGCGCGTCGCCGAGGCTGTGGACGAAGACGCCCGGTTCGAGCCCGCAGACCTGCGCCATCATGTGGGTTAGGAGGCTATAGGACGCGATGTTGAACGGCACCCCGAGGAACACGTCGGCGCTTCGTTGGTACATTTGGCAGTTGAGCCGCCCGTTCGCGACGTGGAATTGGAAGAAGGCATGGCAGGGCATCAGGGCCATGTCGGGCAGGTCCGCAACGTTCCATGCGCTCACGATGATGCGACGGCTGTTCGGTTGATCTTTGATGAGCCGAATCGCCTCCGCAATCTGGTCGTGTTCCTCACCGTCGGGCCCGACCCAACGCCGCCACTGCTTTCCGTACACGGGGCCAAGATCGCCGTGTTCGTCGGCCCACTCGTTCCAGATGCGGACGCCGTTCTCCTGGAGGTAGCGAACGTTGGTGTCCCCTTTGAGGAACCACAGCAATTCATGCACCACGGAAGGGATGTGGATGCGCTTCGTGGTGACGAGGGGAAAGCCTTCGCTCAGGTCGAACCGCATTTGATGACCGAACACGCTCAGCGTCCCCGTTCCCGTTCGGTCGCCTTTCTCCACGCCTTCCTCAAGCACCCTCCGGATGAGGTCGAGGTAAGCGTCCATGGGGGGAACTTCTTGCCTCGGCCCTTGAGCCTTGTCGGCCTCACGGTGCGCCGAGGTGACGCAAACTCGCCATGAGTTGGTCCGTGAAGCGACGATGAAGGGCGCCAACGCGTGCACGAAGTTCTGCATCGTCGAGGGCCCCCAACGCTTCCACGTCCGCGTCCGACATCGCTCCCCCGTCTGGATGGCTCAGCCAGGAACGCCAGGAGATGCCTGCCCCGATGTGGATGTGGACCGGACGCCAGAGGCGAGGCAAGGCGTGGTCGGATGGCGTCATCATTTCACGCGTGCCTTGCAAGGCGACGGGCACCACGGTGGCTTCTGGGACAGAGGACGCCAAACGGGCCACCCCTGTTTTCGCTTCCAACAGGTACGGGGCTTCGGTACGCTTGGAACGCGTGCCTTCTGGGAAGATCCCGACCGCCCTTCCAGCGCGAAGCAGGGCCACGGCACTCTCGAGGGCATCTTGTGCACCGCTCTCACGGTTGGTCTCGATTTGCCCTGTCGCGCGCATCAACCAACGGCGTGGCCCGGACTCAAAGTGACCGTCCTTGGCGAGGTAGTGGGCCTTCCGTCGGGAGGCCATGATCACCATGACAGGGTCCACGTGCGAAAGGTGGTTCGCGGCCAAGATGACCGGTCCACGTCGTGGGACGTGGTGCAGGCCACGCATGCGCAACCGCATGAAGAGCCGCATGGTTGGGTTCACCATGATGCGGATTCGACGGTAGTTCGGGTACCGAAGTTCCACAGCCTCCGCCTCGTTGATGCTGCTGCGGAGAGCGACGTGGCTCCATGGGTCCGCTGCTTCTGCGCCCACGGAATGACCCGGTCGGGTGGGGTCAAGAAACTTCAGGCTGAAGGGGTTCATCACGACCTGCTTCGCCTGCATGAGCCGTTCGCCAAGGCTCAAGACGGGCCATGCCGCCGAGTGGTCATGCGAGGTGCGGTTGTGGGCCTCCTGCTGTGCCTCGTTGTGCTGCCTGTCCATGCACCGTTTGTGGCCGCTGAAACCTGGGAAGAGGACGGTTGGCTTCGAACACCGCTCGCGGAAGAGCGGCTTGAAGCAGGTGATGAGTTCGGTTGCGCAGGGTTCCCTGGCTTGTCGTGGGCGAACGACCCCGGTGCTGTGGCATCGGCATGCCGCGCCTACCTCGGTGACCGAACAAACGCCTCACGTTGGGGCGATGCCCCGCTCTCCATCGGGACGCCGCGAGGCCTCACCGCGTCCGACCACACCACGCTCGGCGGCTTGGGCTTCACGGTCCACGGCGACGATCTCGGGCTCAGCAACGGGGCGTGGCACGACGCAGAGGACGTCCCAATGGTTGAGGAGGATTGGTACGATCTCGGACGTCGTGGTGGTTCGCTCGAACGTGACGTCGCTGACCTTGAGGGGCTTCGGAGTGCGCTTGATGAAGGAGGGGTCGTGAACCTCTACTGGGTTGGCCGCGTCGGGGACATCAGCATCCGTCACGATGCCGACGTCGTTGACATGCTGCTGGAGCGGGACGACGTTTGGTTCACCACCTGGGGCGAGGCATGGTCGACCTGGGCCATTGGTCGTTGCCATGAATTCATCCTTGAGGTGGTCGATGAACGGCGTGTGGGGTTCACCCTCCTCGACACCGACGCATGCCGAGGTGCGAACCCTGAGGTCTGGAGGGTGCCGACGACATGGCGTGTGTCGCTCCCAAGCCATGTCGGCGTCGACGCCGTTCTGGTCGACGGCACCCCGGCCGTTGACTTGTCGAGCGAGAGGAACACGGCCGTAGGGTGGCGCATCGATAAGGGTGACCTGTTGCTGAGCCTGTCCGTTGGTCAGCGGATGGAGGTGCTCGTGAACAGCGACGTCAACCGTTCCGACCTTGACGTCATCGAAATGACGCCACAATGGAATGGACGCTCCGTCGCCGTGACGGTCGCTGGTCACGACACGACCGACCTTCAACGCTGGAGCCGGCGCTTCCTTGAGGTCGAGGACCTGCGTTTCACGTGGCTGGTTTCCCCTCGCGTCGCGGATCCAGACATGCCATGGCTCCCGTGGGTTGGCGTCCTCGCAGGAGCAGCGACGGTGGCCGGCATGCGCTATGTGATTTCGAGGGACGATGGTACGTCGGCCATCGTCAAACCAGGCCAAGGTCATGCCCGGGATGCTGAAGAGTGACGAAGCCTTCATGCCCGTTCTCACCTGCGGCAGAGCGGAGGGGTTCGAATGGAGATCGATCCGTGGAGCAGCGCGCAATCCACGGACTACGACGCCATCGTCGAGCGTTTTGGTCTCAGCAGGACCGAAGGATTGGACCTTCCCGAGCCAACCCGCCTCCATCGCCGTGGCATCGTGTTTGCCCACAGGGACCTCGAAGGGGTGTTGGATGCGCAACGTCGACGTGAGCCATTCGGTGTCCTCACGGGCTTGATGCCCTCTGGTCGAATGCACCTCGGGCACTCCATGGTCATCGAGCAGGTCCGCTGGTTCCAGCACCATGGTGGTGACGTGACCATTGCTGTCGCCGACCTCGAAAGCCAAGCCACGAGGGGCGTTGGCCTGAGGGAAGGCCGGCGCATCGCCCTTGAGGAGTACGTGGCCAATTATGCAGCACTGGGACTTGACCCAGAACGAACACAGGTCTACT
Organism: Candidatus Poseidoniaceae archaeon; assembly: GCA_023254445.1. Taxonomy (GTDB): domain Archaea; phylum Thermoplasmatota; class Poseidoniia; order Poseidoniales; family Poseidoniaceae; genus MGIIa-L3. The sequence goes on from JALRLN010000008.1 coordinate 5,649, forward strand.
TCCAATCGTCCCGTCCAGCCGTGCAGCGTTTGGGCTTTCAACTCGGCCGGAGGACCAACCTTTCGGAATTTGAAGCCATCTATGGGTTCAAGGGGGACACCAACCTTGCCCACGTCCAAGCCCCGCTGGTGCAGGCCGGCGATATCCTTCATCCCCAACTCGACGAGCATGGGGGGTTGCGCCCCATTGTCGTCCCGGTCGGTGTGGACCAAGACCCACATCTCCGGCTCACGAGGGGCCTCGCCTCGAAGTCCAATTGGTTCAACCTCAAGGAGGCGAAATCCGGTGGCCTCACCATCAGCCTGTCCGTGCAGGACGAGAACGCAGCGGCCTTGGGCGTCGGCCCCCAAGGTCGCTTGAACAAGGAGCAGCGGCACTCCGTCTTCGCGAGCATCACGGCCGGTTTGAGCAACATGGGGTTCAGCGACATTCGACCCAATCCGAAGCACGGAACGGTGGACGTCCCATCGGCCACCAAGCGGGACCAACCTGCCGTTCGGCTCATGCTGCTTCGGCTTGAGCGGTCCCTTGGCGGCATGGGGCTGATGGCACCGTCGTCCACGTACCATCACTTCGCTGTGGGCCTTGACGGGGACAAAATGTCCAGCAGCCGACCGGATTCAACGATCTTCCTGGCCGATGAACTCCCACAGGTTGCAAAGAAGATCAAGCGGGCCTTTTCTGGTGGTCAACCCACGGTGGAAGAGCACCGCCGTTTGGGTGGGGATCCCGAGCGTGACGTGCCGTTTCAGTACATGGCCTATTTCTTCGAGGAAGACGACGCGGTGCTCGCCGAACTGGCGGAAGCCTACCGGAGCGGTCGGCTCCTCGCGGGAGAGATGAAGCAAGCCTGCATCGACCGCGCTGAAGCATGGTTGGGCGACTTGGCCGAGCGCCGTGACGAGACGGCACACATGGTCGGTGAGTTCCTCGCGACGGACGCACGTTGACTCAGGCCGAGAAAACCGGGACCTCTGGGCCGAGGGGCAGATTCGCGAGTTCCGTCTCGGTCAGCGGACGCTGCGAGGCGTCGTCGCTCAGAATGACCGACCTGCCGGTCGGGTCGAGCAGTTCCAAGGTCAACGGCATCGTCGGCGTTCCGAGGATGGCCATCGCCAAGGCTGCACGCAGGTGTTCAAGCGTCGCGATTGCTTCGACATCGCTCGCCTCCAGGTCACGTTCCACGATGTCCAGCACGTCCGAAAACCGCACCAACACCCCCTCGACGTTCGACACGTATCCTGTTGAAGACGAACCCGGTGCGACTTCAAGGTCGAGTTCTGGGATCCGCACCGTGCATCCCGTCGACCGTACCACCCGTGCGGTGAGGTCCTCTGGACCCTTGACGGGCAGCGACCATGCGCTGGGGTCAACCGACTCGGCGGGAATGAGGTCCGTTTGCCGCCACCCACACGCCATGCAGAGCAGGGTCACTTGGGTGTGCTCGCCAAAGTATGGGATGGTGTCCACGTGCGTCCGCAGGCGGAGGCCCTTTGGATCGCTGCACATCGGGCACGGGGACGCAACGTCCTGTTCCATCACCAACGCCTCCCGTCGCTTGGGTCGTCGGGAAGGGTTCCAACAGCTTCCTCCACCCCACGAAGGCCTTCGATGCCGGGTGGCAGCACGAGCAGGCGGGTGTCGGTCAATTGCAGCAGGCGCCCTGCAAGGTCCCCTTCCACGAAGCGCTTCAGGTGGAAGATCGCTTCACGGAACGCATCAGGGCGGGCAAACAAGGCCCCAACATCAAGCAGCACGACATCGCCGTCCGCAACCCAATCCATCACCTGCGCTACGCCCTCGAGGCCGTGCAGATCGGCACGGTGGATCACAGGTGCGTCACGATGCACCGGCGCGGGTGCTGCGGGGTACAGGAGCCGGAGGTCATGGTACCTGCTCGGCACGGAAGGCGCCGGGGGGACGTCTGGTGCACGCTGAAGGCTTGGCATCTCAAAGCCCGGCAGGGGGGACGGCTGAGGCGATGGCGCCGGAACGCCTTCGAAAGCGTCGAGGGAAAATTGCCCCTCGTCACGTTCGTTTCTCCGTGCCACGCCCCCTCCTCGCGTCGAGGTCCAATGAAGGCTCCCCTTGCCGGACGGCGGATTCATAAGGGTCCTTCGGCCCCTTTCATTCACGCATCCCGTGCTTCATACGGGGTCGCGGTGGTGAACCATCATGATGCAAGGAGAGCCGGAAGGCGTGCTCAAGACCGGAACCAGCACCGTGGGGATCACCTTCAACGGAGGAGCCGTCGTCGGCGCAGACCACCGTGCCACGATGGGTCACTTCGTGGCGAACAAGAGCGTCCAGAAGCTCTTCCGCATTGGGGACAACCTGGGGTTGACCACCGCTGGCTTGGTGGGCCACGCCCAGTCCCTCTCTCGAACCCTCGCGGCCGAAGTCGCACTGTACGAACTCCGCCGGGGGCAACAAATGACGGTCAAGGGCGCTGCGACGCTGACCGCAAACATCCTCTCCGGGAAACCGCACTGGGTGCAGTTGCTCATCGTCGGTGTGGACGCCGACGGTCCAGCCGTGTACTCAATCGATTCGGCCGGGGGCTCCATCCCCGACGTCTACTGCGCGACAGGCTCTGGCTCGCCGTACATGTACGGTGTCCTTGAGGACGGGTTCCGCGACGGCATGACCCGCGACGCGGCCGTCTTGCTCGCGGCGCGCGCCCTGTCCGCGTCCGGCCAGCGTGATGCCGCCAGCGGCAACGGCATGGACCTCGCCGTCATCACACGCAAGGACGGGTTCCAACTCGTGCCCGAGGCGGAGATTTCCGCCCTTCTCGCCTCCCACAAGTGAGGCCTTCCATTCCCCTGCACTGCGGCCCTTCACGGCCGCACGCCGGAGAGGTGACCATCATGCGGATGAGCTTCAAGGAACTGAAAGACGAGATCAGCAAGATTGTTCCAAAGCACCTCGAATATGAGGTTGAACTTGAAGCCGGGGACATCGCCCTCGTGACGAAAGATCCCGCCTCCTTCGCCGATGGGGGGCTGATTGGGCAAATTGCGAAGCGGGTCAAGCGGACCATCGTTTTGCGACCGGACCCCTCGATCATGCGCAGCCAAGAGGAGGCGCGGCGGATCATCGACGACGTGTTGCCTGAGACGGCTGGACTCAAGCAGGTGTACTTCGACCCCTGCCTTCGGGAAATCACCCTCGTCTGCGACGACCCAGGCGAAGCGGTGGGGCGTCGAGGTGCGGTGCTCAACGAGGTCCGTGACAGCACCGGGTGGTTGGTGCGTGTGGAGCGAACCGCTCCTGTGGTCTCCAAAACCATCCACGACATCCGGGGCTACCGTGAAACCAAGGCCGACGAACGTCGGAAACTGCTGAAGAACTTCGGCTTGAACATCCACCGCCCAACCCGACCTGGCGCCACATGGGCCCGTGTCACTGCGCTTGGATCCTACCGGGAAGTTGGTCGAGCGTGCCACCTTGTCACCACGAACGAATCCCGCGTGATGATCGACGTCGGTGTGAACATCGCGAGCGACACCGACCCGATGCCGTATTTCACGGCCCCAGAGGCCCTCCCCTTGGACAAATTGGATGCCGTGGTGCTGACCCACGCGCACCTCGACCATGCGGGCATGTTGCCTGTGCTGTTCCGCTACGGGTACCGCGGCCCGGTGTACTGCACGCCTCCGACCCGAGACCTGATGCTGTTGCTGCAAACGGATTTCCTGAAAGTTGGCGGTGCTGAGGGCAAGCGCGCCCCGTACAGCATGGAGGACATCCGTCAATGCATGCTGCACGTTGTGGACGTCGATTGGAGCAAAACCACCGACATCACTCCAGACGTGAAGCTCACCTTCGAGAACGCAGGGCACATCCTCGGGTCCTCTGCCGTGCACCTCAACATCGCCGACGGCAAGCACAACATCGTCTTCAGCGGCGACCAAAAGTACGAGAAATCGTGGTTGTTCGATGCAGCAAACGTCAGGTTCCCCCGCTGTGAAACGCTGGTCATTGAATCCACGTACGGCGCCAGCGGGGATTACCAACCCACGCGAGAAGAAGCCACGATGGAACTCCAAGACATCGTCACGCGGACCATTGAACGGGGAGGGAAGCTCATTTGTCCTGTGTTCGCTGTGGGGCGGTCCCAAGAAGTGATGATCGCCATCGACGACCTGTTCCGTTCTGGAAAGGTGAAACCTGTCCCTGTGTGGCTGGACGGGATGATTCAGGAAGCAACCGCCATCCATGCTTCGCACCCCGATTACCTCACGAGCAGCCTTCGACGCTCGCTGCTGACCGATGACGGAAAGAACCCCTTCACGTCGGAGTGGTTCCGCCCCGTTCAAGGGCGCGACTTGCGTGAATCCATCATCATGGACACCAACCCCTGCATCGTGCTGGCGACGTCGGGAATGCTGAACGGTGGCCCTGTCATGGAGTACTTCAAAAACTGGGCCTCAGAAACCAGAAACTCACTTTGTTTCGTTGGCTATCAAGCCGAAGGGACCCTTGGTCGCCGACTTCAGAAGGGCTTTGGGGAAGTCCCAATGATCATCGATGGCCGGACCGAGATGGTCAAGATTGGCTGCGAGATGGTCACCATCGACGGTTTCAGCGGTCATTCAGACCGTCGTCAGTTGCTCGACTTTGTGGATCAGATGAGCCCCACGCCGAAGGCGATCGTGTGCCACCATGGCGATTACCACAAGTGCAACGAACTTGGAAAAACGCTCCGCGAGCGGTACCGCTGCCGAACGTACGCGCCCAAGAACCTCGAGACCGTTCGGCTGTTTTGATCACAGCATTGGTTCACCGCACTCGGGGCATGGGATGCCGGGAAGGAACACGCCGGCTTGGTAGCCGCAATTGAGGCACTGTGAACCGACGATGTCGTCGAAGACCATGCGTTAGTGTGTGTGGTCGAGGGCTATGAAGCCAACGTTCAACGAAGGCCGTGCATGGTCATCACCTTCAGGACCTCACGAAGGTCAAGCGTGGTGATGGCCTCCTTCGCATAGGCCAGGGGTCGGTCGTCCCAGGGATTGAAGCAAATCGGGAGGCCGGAGGATTGGAACATCCCAATGTCGCCGGCAGAATCCCCCACCGACACCGTGCGGTCCTTGCTGATCCCCAACCGTCGTTGGAGCATCGAGACGATGGCACCCTTTCCGTTCATCTGCACTTGATAACGGCCAAGAGGGCGGAGCGACCCACCTTCGTCCTCGCCCAAACGTGGGAGCCATCCATTTGTGAAGACGTGCAACTTCGTGTCCAGCCCAGCATGAGCGTACCTCGATTCGATGCCGCCCCACCGTCGCCGCCACCTTTCGCTGCTCGGAAACCGTGCCGCGATGCGGTGTGCGGTGACGTGAACACCGCCGCTGACGATCGCGACGGCCCATCCCTCGTCCAACGTTGTGCCGATGAGGGTGTCCATCCCGTCCATCAGCGGAGCCCGTTCGAGGATGGCGTCAAGGTGGTGGGCGTTGGCAGGTGTGTTGAACTTCGAACGGAAGGCTTCCTCAATGAGGCCAAGGTCTTCTTTGATCCACATCCATTCATCAAGCAGGCCTTGGTTGTATGCAGCAAAGGACGCATCGTTGTTCGTGTCAAGAGCGTCGTAGACCACTTGCCACGTGGACAGGTGGTTGACGAGCACCCGGTCCATGTCCAGGCACAGCAGTCCTGCATGCTGCGGCATCGTCAGGCCACTCCTCGATCGCTTTCCACCTGATGCTGAAGGCCAGCCACTTGCTTCTCCATGATCCAGAGCAACAACGCAGCCATCAGGGCGAACAAACCGACCAAGGTCACGGCCACGGTGGCCAACGTCACCGCGAGGGATGAGGAATTGAGTTCTCGGAATTGGTCGATGACGGATTCGGAGAGCATGATGCCAACCACGAACAGCGTCAATCCGGGCACGCCAATCAGGATGAGCGGATGCTTCGATTCAAGCATCCAGAGGAACATCTGGGCGAAACGTGATGCGCTCGCCAACGATTGCGCTTCGCGAATCGGAGGCGGGGCAGAATGACGAACGACGCGGACAACGAGGTCGTCGGGGAAGTCCATGGCCGTGGCCAAGGGGCCGAGGGCCACCAAGGCCTGCAGGCCTGCATCGCTGACCATCAGGTGATGCACATCGGCCTCAAGCAGCACCACGTCTTCTGGCGGTCCTGCATCCGGGCCCAATCGGAGGGAGACGTGCACGTCCCAGCGCTCATGCAAGCGGTTCAAGGAGAGCGGGAGGTCGCGCAGCCTCCACGTCCCATCGACGCGAATGAACAACGTGCGATCGGCGTGCGCAAGGCCACCGTCCCGAAGTGTGGCCATCAGCCCGAACGGCGTAAGGGGTTCGTCCTTCATCGACAACACGGGGCAGTTGACCTGCTCCGCCAATTCGCGCGTCTTGTCGGTCGATTCGAGGTCAATCAGGACGACGTCATCCACCGATTCACGGGAGCGGACGATCATCGACACGACCCGCAACTCAAGGTTGGCCCCAATGAGGACCAACCTGTGACGCGGTCCATCCATGGCATGATCTCGGGACGGTTGAGGCTTTGAACACTCGGCCGTGCGGTGGTCCTCACGATGGCATATGTACCCCGTTCGTTGACCGCCGTCCGTGTGGGGGGGATGCACGCTACAGGTGGTTGTCCCCACCAAGAACGAGGCCCTGCACCTCGCTTCTGTGATCGACGGAATGCCTCCAGAGGTCGACCGCATCGTGGTGGTTGACGATGGATCTACGGACGGTTCGGCCACCGTGGCCCGAAATGCAGACGACCTGCACCGGGTTGATGTCGTGGAGGCACGCGGGCACGGCGTCGGTGCGGCCGTCGCCACCGGCTACGCTCACGCCGTGCAGGCCATGCCCGACAACGCGCTCATTGCCGTCATGGACGGAGACGGTCAGATGGATCCAGAGGACCTGCTCCCCATGTGCGATTACCTGCTCGCCCATGACTTCGATGTGGTGAAGGGGGACCGGCGTGGCGGGCGCGGGCATCGGACGATCATGCCCATGCGCCGTCGATTGGCCAACGCGGGGATGTCCTTCCTCACCGGCCTCGCTTCAGGACGGCCTGTCTCGGACGCGCAGTGCGGTTTCGTGGTCGTGCGTGCATCGGTGCTGAGGCGGACGGCCGATGACCCGGTGTGGCCGGGGTACGGCTACGTGAACCACCGCTTCATTCGATGGTCGAGGCACGGCCTCAGGGTTGGCCATCATCCGGTATCGACCCGGTACGGGACGGAACAGTCCGGCGTGCGACCGCTCCGATTCCTCGTCTCCGTTGGCAGGATGCTTGTGGCTGAACACCACGCTCGGGCCTGGTCCACGATGGTCAACGGACCCTACCGGTTGACGATGCTGGCGGCCTTCCTCCTCTACCTTGGTGGCTGGGTCCTCGGCGCGATTGGAGCATGGCATTGGATGCCGGTGGCATGGCTTGGCGCTCACCTGCTGGACCGCACCGCGCACCGGGTTCGTCGGGCAACGAGGTCGTCGCAGGCTGCCTGATGCGTGCCCAAGCACAGCGACGAATCAACCTCGCTGTGGTCGACTCCTCCGCGAAAATTTGGTGGGCGCGCCAGGATTTGAACCTGGGTCCAGGCGTCCCAAACGCCCGATGATAGGCCAAGCTACACCACGTGCCCGTGGTCCCCGGCGTGGGCATGCACGTTTCAACCTCACCGTTCCTCAAGCAGCCTCCATCGTGCTCCACCCTCATGCAGCACCAACCCCGCCGAGGATGCGTGTTCGAGCACATCCATCGCCGCCACCGGTTCGCCGGCACGGCGAAGGGCGTCGGCCACATGCTCGACGTCAAGCCGCCCTTCCCCGTCGGCCACCTGCCGCAGGAGCCCCAACCACGCGCTCGGGCCACGGCCCTCACGTGGCCGTTGAGCAGGCACAGCATCCAAGCGTCGAGCGAGGTCGTCCCTCAAGTCCTCGGGTGTGTTGGCAAGCGTCACCATCCGCTGAAGTTCCGCAGCGTTCGCTGCTTCCGCATGAACCGGGAAGGGCGGGACGGACCGATGCCCGCACAACGGGCATCGGTGGGCGGGCACCTTGCTTCCATGGTGCCGACCGCACGAAGGGCACCTGCAGACCAACCAGAGGTGTGCCATGCTGACCCTCACAGGGTGAAGTCCGGACGGTCGCCTGGACGGAGCGCTTTGGCGGCGGGCGCCTTCGTGTCCACCCGACGTTGTGAGGCCTGGATGGCTTCCTGAGCGGTGCGCGTCGCACTGCTGCGAACCGGACCGGTTCGCTGAGCGCCGAGGTTGTTGAGGGAGTCGGGCAGGATCAACGCTGCGACCGCCACGCCGTGGTGGTCGCGTCCAGCGGTCACCTCATCCACGGCGAGGTCGAACGATTCCACCTCGAGATCCCTCGACGCGAGGCGCCGCTGGAGGTTTCGACGAAGGTGCAGCGTGGTTTCTTCAAAATCGCCCGCGGTGGTGATGGTCGCCACGATGGTGCAGGCTTCGCCTTCTGGCGTTCGTGCTGTGGCATAGGCCACGCCAGCACATGCCGTCGAGCCGTTCCAAGCGTACGCGCTTGCGACATGGCATTCGACGAGCGAGCCCATGGGGAGCGGTCGGGGTGGCACGGACGTGAAGCCAAGCGGGAGCATGGCACCTTGCATTGGGACGAAGCGCACGTCGCCGAGCCCGAGGTCAACGAGCGCTTGGTCGAGGGCGTCCTCTGCATTTTCTCCCCAAGGGGCAACCGCCGTCATCAACCATCCATCGGTGGTGCTCATGGGCGCTCACTGGTGACGCGGGTTCATCAACAGCGTGGTCCTGCTTTCACCATGGCGAAGGGTGCATCTCGACCTTCGTTCGGGGGGAGCGCGCTGCTCTTGCTCTCCCTCGCCGTCCTCGCCACCTTGATGCTCATCACGCCCTCAACCCCGTTCTTCGAGGGTTTTGCAGGGCGCTTCGCGCTCGTGCTGAGCCTCGTGGTGATCCTGCTCCTGGCTGGCCTCGCCCTTCGGCCGAGCGAAGCCGCCGAGCGAGGCTCCACGCCGGGGGTCCTTCGGTCTCCGACGGTCCATACGGCCGCTGCTGACTCCGGGTCGCCTCCAGAAGCGGTCGACCTCTCAGAGCTTGACCTGCCGTTGGTGTGATTCAGGGCGTTACGCGACGGGAATCACGTGGGAAAGGAATGACCTCTCGAATGTGGTCGGCGCCCGCCAGCCAAGCGATCACGCGGTCTACGCCGAGTCCAAACCCGCCGTGTGGCACGCCTCCATACGCGCGGGTGTCAATGTAGAACTGGTAGGGCTCACGTGGGACGCCCTCCTCGTCGATGCGTGCGAGGATTTCTTCCTCGGACCAGGTTCGTTCGCCGCCACCGATGATTTCACCGTAGCCCTCGGGCGCAAGCAGGTCGTGGCACAGCACGTAGGCGTCGTCGTCTGGGTCAACGCGGTGATAGAACGGCTTCGCAACCTTGGGATAGTGCGTGAGGAAATGCGGCACGTCGAAGTCCTGCGTCAGCACCTTCTCCTTGCTGTAGTCGAGGTCTTGCCCCCACTCGATGTCGACGCCCATGCCCTGCAGCGTTTCGACCGCTTCGTCGTACCGCATGCGGGGGTAGGGGCTTTCGGCATACCGTTCAACGGTGTTCAGGTCACGGCCAAGCGATTCGAGCGCGTCGCTTCGCTCCTCAAGCAAGGTGGCCGCGATGCGCCGGACCACGCCCTCGCCGTGCTGCATGATCTCGTCGTTGCTGGCCCAGGCAACTTCCATTTCGGCGTGCCAAAATTCCGTGAGGTGCCTGCGGGTTCGGGATTTTTCAGCACGGAAGGACGGCGCAACGGTGTACAGGCGTTCAAGCGCGGGCATGGCCGCCTCAGCGTACAACTGCCATGATTGTGTCAAGTAGGCCGTTCTGCCAAAGTAAGGCACTTCGAAGAGCGTTGAGCCTCCTTCCACGGCACCCGCCACAAAATTTGGCGCTTGGTATTCGACGAAGTCGAGGTCACGGAAATAGCCGTGAATGGCGCCGAAGGCAGACGATCGAATCTGCAACATTGTTGTCATTCGAGAGGTGCGGAGGTAGAGGTGGCGGTTGTCGAGCAAGAATTCTGTCTCGCCACCGTCCGCCGCCACCATGGCCGATTCGGTGATGGGGAAGGGGCGTTCCGGGTCGACGCCACCAACCACGTTTCCAGAAAGCACGGCGAGTTCATGCCCTCCGTCGGCCCGCTCATCGACCTTTACGGTGCCTTTCAGGATCATCGAGGATTCGATAAGCGCCTCGCTGAGCAAGGCAAAGACCTCGTCGCCCACGGTGTCTCGCTTGACAACGCACTGAATGCTCCCGGTTGAGTCCCGCAGCACAACGAACCGAAGGTTGTTGTTGCCGCGTGTTCGCTTGACCCAGCCTTTCAGTTCCACTTCGGCGCCGTCGTGAGCGCCAGACTGCACATCACCGATGAAGACCGACTTCATGGACTCCCCATCCCGCGCTCATGCCTTTAGCACTTCAACGTCCCCATTCGGTTCCGCTTTGACGGTTGGCGTCGGTCCATGCCTCGGTTCAGCCGGAGCGCGTGTGGCATGACGTTTTGGCGTGGCATGCGTTACCCCACCGGGCGGGCTCGTTCAAGGATGAAAGCGGGCCTGACGGGGTTCGAACCCGCGACCGACGGATTAAGAGTCCGTCGCTCTACCTGACTAAGCTACAGGCCCGTGCCGGGCTCCCGCCTCCCGTATATCAAGGACTCGGGCTCAGTTGCCCATGCGTCCGTTTGCGTTGACAAGGCGTTCGACACCGTTCGAGCCAGCGAGGTACACCACATCGCACATGCCCACAAACAAGCCGACCTGCACAACGCCTGCCAACTGGAGCAGTGAGCGCTCGCTTTCCTGCGGGTCCGTGATTCGTGGACCGGTGAACGCATCGGCGATGTGGTTCCCATTGTCCGTGACGACGAGACCGTCGCTCCCCTCTCGAAGCCGCACCTCGCATCCAAGGACTTCGGCAATCGCTCGGACGGTGGTGTGTGCCGCGAAAGGGGTCACTTCGATGGGGAGGGGGAAGGCCCCAAGCACGTCGACCTGCTTCCTGTCGTCGGCCACCACAACCATGGCACGTGATGCTTGGGCCACGACCTTCTCACGGAGCAAGGCGGCGCCTCCGCCCTTGATCAGGTGGAAGGACGGGTCAAATTCATCGGCGCCGTCGATGACGAGGTCAAGGGACGGGACGTCATCAAGGTCCACCAGGGGGATGCCCAACGTACGTGCAAGGGCTGCCGTGGCCTCGCTGGTGGGGACGCCAACGACCTCCAGCCCTTCTTCGTCTTGGCGCCGTGCGAGTTCAACAATGGTGTGGTGCACCGTGCTTCCCGTTCCAAGGCCGATGCGCATGCCGCTGCTCACATGATCGCAGGCGGCGATACCCGCGAGTCGCTTGGCCTCCTCCACGTCCATGGTGAATCATGCGGCCTCCCGGTCCAAGAAGGTGCGTGGAGGTTGAGGGTCGGAGGGCGAAGCATTCAATGGCGTGAACAAGCGTCTCGCAGCATGCACAAGCGGCTGCGAGGCGGCGCGCTGATGCTGCTCCTTCTGCTGCTTGCTCCGTGGAGCATGAGCCTCCCAGCCCCCCTCGAGGTTGGGGCTGGGTCGTCCAGCAACGCCTTGGGCGATGTCGAAACCGTCGTGATCGGTGGTGTGCAGGGCGGCGTGGACGACCGGCTTTCCATCGACGTCGACGATGGGCGCTCGATCGCTCGTATCGACCTCAGCATGGAACCTGCAGCCCTCGGTCGCAGCACGGCAGGCACATGGACGGGCCCCTCGGCATGGAACGCCTCAGGGGTGGTCTACGACGGCATGGACGTCAACAGCAGCGTCTTGAGGATCCTTCCGAACGGCGCCTATTGGGACTTTGAATCGCCCGGCCACGGCTGGACCCTCGACGGGGGTGGAAACGTGTGGAAGGTCGGCTACGACTCCACGCTTGGTCCGACAGGGGGTGTTGCTTCGGGGAGCAATGCGTTGTACACCTACGACGGTTCGTATCCGAATTCCATGAGCCAATTTTGGGCCTCATCGCCGACGATGGATTGCAGCGGCTGCTCGGGTTCGTGGACGTTGAGTTACATGCGGCGTCTTGGTGTTGAGTCGAGTTCGTGGGACCACGCCTACGTGCAGGTGAAGGACCCGCAAGGGGCATGGGTGAACGTCTGGAGCAACGGGGGGACGATGAACGAAGGGAGCTTCACCTCCGTCTCGCACGACATCTCCACCTACATTGCCGGAAACTCGGCCTTCGCCGTCCGCTTCGGTCTTGGGACGTCCGACGGCTCCGTGACCTACACCGGCTGGAACCTCGATGACATCCTGATCGAGCCCACCGGCGGGGTCACGGGAACAGGCGTGGGCGATTGGACCTCTGCCCCCTTTGGCCCTGAGGTCGATGGCGCTCCTCATTCCCGCCTGCACCTCGATGCCGAGGTGCCCGACGGGGCGGTGCTGGAGGTCACGATCCTCGATGCACTGACGGGAACCCCCGTGCCTGGTTTTACGGCCTTGTCCACCACCAGCATCGATCTCGGAGCCATCGACGCTCACCAGCGGCCACTCTTGCGGGTGCACCTCGCGCTTGAGGAGGGTTCGGAGGGAGGCCCTCAAATCGGCGCCATTGGCGTCGGGGGGCGTGAACTGCACGAGATGGAGACCTTCCCCTTCCACGGGTGGCTCAACGACAACGGGGGCGCTGTGGACGAGGTCGCCACGTTGAGCCAGACCAGCCAAGAGGTGACCGTCACGGGGGCCATTCTTGGACCGGTGCGTACCGCGCGTGCAGGCATCGGCGCGTTGGTCAGTGAGCATGACGCAAGCGGAGCGTCCGTGGAGATCAGCCTTGACGAAGGGCCTTGGTTGGAACTCGATGGCGAAGGCGGCTTGGTTCCGCTTTCGGACATCTCGCATCGGTATCAGATGCGAATTGTCCCAGACACGACGGGTTCGTCGTGGACCCTCGGACGGCTCATGGTGGATTTGCTTCCATCCCCGGCCCCGCTCCATCCGATGCTGGACGTGGGTGCGGACGGAGCAGGTGAATGGGGGTTGCTGGATCGCTCCCACGGCCGTCTTGGCCTGCAGGATCGCTTCATCGACGGTGCAGGATGGAAGGAAGCCACAATGGTCGCTGGGGCCGACCTCTCGTTCAGCACCTACCTTCCAGCTTCTGGTGTGGCGGCCTTCGGTCTGGTGCTTGACGCTCCCGCGGGAGGCATGGGCCGCCTCTCGATGAGCATGCACGTGGGCAACCAGCAGGTCAGCAGCGTCGTCAACGTCACGCACGCCCTCGCTGAGGGCGAGGCGATGCTTCCCTCGGTGGACCTCGCGTTGCTCAACCAGGCCCTTGCCGGTGGTCGGGATGCGGGTCCGGTGGGGTTGGACCTGGTGCAGGTCGACGTTGTGCTCTCCGGCACGGCCAGCAGCACGGGCGTGCTCGTGGTTGGTGGCCTCTTTGCCCCCTATCACCGCAGCCTCGATGCGACCTTGACCGCGGGTCATCCGCTGGTGGTGGCCCTCAACGGGGCGCTTGGCGAAGTCCCGCCCGTGGATGGGGTGCGTACGCTTCACCTTCCAGTGTCCCTCGCAGCGGCCGGGGCGGTGCGCGTGTCGGTTGACGATCTTCGCACGACCGTTTCCGTCGACGTTCTGGACGTTGATTTTACGCCCGATGTCATGACCTTGGTGCCCGGTGATGCATGGTACGAGATGAACGCCACGTTTGATGCGACCGCTCTTGGGAGTTCGAATTTTCTCGCGGACATGGTGACCCAAGGGTGGTCCACGCGTTTGGTCCTGCATGCTCCGGGTGCTTCGGCAACGGTGGACTGCCCTGTCTCCGCACTTCCTCTGAGCGGCGAAACGATGGACCAGTGCACACACACGGGGACGGCGCTGGAATGGACCGCATCGGACAGCGATGGGGGGGCCGAGGCGGGCGGTGCCGGAACGACGGTGTGGGTCTCCATGACCTTCCGCTTGCCTGTGGCTTGGGGCGACGAACCAAGTGCTGTCCTTTCGCTCTCGCTCGTGGCGCCAACAGGCCCGATGCTGCCGGCCTCCCGTTCCTTTGGACTCGGTTCCTTCAGCGGCATCGCTCACGACGTAGGAGTCACATCGTGGTGGGTGTCGACCTCGTCAGGTTTTGCCGCGTTGCCAGGCGAAGGCTGGCTCGCTCCCGGCGATGAAGCCAGCGTTGAGGTGGATGTTGGGTTCAGCCATGTGGCGATGGCCGCGGCACCTCGTCCTGGAGACCTCATGCTGCGCGTGCGGGTCAACGGTGTCGAGGTTGGCTCGACCTCTTCTGTGACCGACGGGCACGCACGCTTCCCCTTCACCGTCCCCTCCTTTGTGCCTGAGATCGACGTCCGAATCGACCTTGAACCGCTCAAGGGGCAAGATCGGGTGGACGAAACCGACGCTTCTGCTACCTTCGCCTTGGACACCGTTGCGCCCGTGCTCCTTGGAACCAGCACGCCCAACCGCACCCACCTCCCACAGGCCCGGGACCATGAGCACCACCTCCTCGTGGGGGATCGGCCCGTGCTCCCATCACGAGGGCAGGTCGTGGTGTGGCGTTCGTGGGTGGATGACCTCGACGGCGACAGGGGCATCGATGGGTCGGAATTCACTGCCATGCCGCTTGACGTGCCAGAGGATCTGACCTTCCTGCAGGGCACCTACGCCTTCACGCTGGATGCATCCGGTGCCCGAGACGGTGACTGGTATGCCTTTTACTACCGAATCGCAGACGCGGCGGGGCACCCTCTGCTCGGGGTGGGCAACGCCACCGAGCCAATGTCCATCGTGCAGGTGTCGACTGACACCGCGCCAACGTCCGGGGACCTCTCAAGCGCCTCATGGTCGGTGGAGGCTCCGGTGTGGTTGCATCCCGATGAACGCGTCTCGCTCTACGTTCCGTTGGGGGACGACAACGGCGTCAGCGATATTGCCTCTGTGGTCGTTGATCTCGACTTGGACGTGGACGATGCATTGAGCCTCCGCTGGACGCCGACCACGGGGTGCGAGGAAGCGCACGCCTTCCTGCGTATCCACGGTTGCACCCTGCACGCCAATGGGCAAGGCCCGAGCCCCTTCCCTGCTCAAGGGGTGCTTGAAATCGACCTGTCGATTGAATGGGGTTTCGACCCGGACACCTCAGCCCTTCGGGTGCCTTCCGTGACCGTGGCAGACCGGGGTGGGCAATTCACCTCGAGCCGCTTCGAAAACCTCGCGTGGCGGGCCTCGTCTGAGGTCGAGGTGAATCCAGAAACCGTCGTCCTTCACTCGGATGGGCACCTCCTCGAGGACGGTCAGGCTCAGGTCCGACCGTCGTCCTCGCTCACCGTCGATGCTGGATTCCAGTGGGTGCACTCCGGGCGCGACGTCATGCATCCGCTGGAGATTGCCGCCCTCTTGGACGATTCACGTAGCAACGGGACCATCGAGGATGGGCAGGTGCACCTCTCCCTCATCGCACCGACCTCATCCGGGACGCATGGACTGCTGCTTCACGTGGTGGAGGCCCCAGATGGTTTGGTGCATCGTGGCGCCGACGCCTTCGTGCGTCGTTTGACGGTTGACGTCGCGGCCCCGTACACCACGGCCCTCACCGCGCCTCGGATGGGAACGGTCTTGCTCGAGGACGCGTGGTCTTCCGTGGTCGTGGACGTGCGGGTGAACGAGGATGTCGGCCTCGGGGACGTGTCGTTGGGATGGCGCGTGATGGTCAGCGGCTTCGGTTTAGCGGGGGAAACCATCGCGAACGGGACCGAGCCGATGCTGCTTCGAGGTGCCAGAAACGCGGGCGAGGGGCTGCCGCTTCGAGCAATCCTCGACCTTGACGCGGCCGTTCCCGACCAACTTCGAACACAGCGGCTCGAACTTCGCGTTTGGGTCGTCGGCAGCGACCTTGCCGGTCAGCCCTTTGACGAGGAAGGCAACGCTCCCACCGACCCCCTTGGTGTGTGGTTGTTGGAACAGCGCGTTCCCGTGTTCGGTTTCGATACGACGCCGTTTGAACGGGTCGACGCCGGGCACGTTGGGGGCTCCATCCACTACGGATACACCGTGTTGAATTCCGGGAAGGGGGCCGGCGACGTCCAGGTCATTGTTGAGGTGGTCGCCGGCGACGGAACCCGAACGAGGATCGACGCGAGGTCGTTGTCGATTCCTCCGGGTGTGGTTGACGGGTACGAGGGCACCTGGGTCCCGACCTTTTCGGGGCCGGTCCGATTCGAATACATCCTCGTGGACGGGACCACCAGCGTTGGGGACACGCACCTCATTGACGACGCCCAACGCTCGGGCGTGCTTGGCGTTGCGGGCGGCGGCCTCGGAGGAGCCTTGGTCGTGCTCTTGGGGGCCACGCTCATCGGTGGGGTGGCCTTCAGGTTCGCACGCAACGACAACCGCGCATGAGGGATGCGTTGAAAACACCGGCCACTCCCTTCTGGGTGGAGGGAGTGGGAGGACCGCTGACAGAGCCAGACTCTGAGGAAAGTCCCCTCTCCGTAGTGCAGATGGGCCGCACAAGCGGCAGGTCGGAGACGATCAGGTCAATGCAGCAGAAACGAACGTTGCGTGGGGTGAACGATGATGTCGAAGGACGGAGGTTTCCACGTTGGCGATGAGACGAGCAACCCCATCGGAGCAAGCCCAGACAGCCCTGACGACGCGGCACGCCGAGGGGCGGGTAGGGTGCATAGTTGAATGCGGTCACCGGCAACGGGAACAGAAAGGGGCTTACTCCCCGCTCCCTCCACCTTCCTCGAGAACGGCGTCGAGCGCTTGCATTCGTTCGCTGCTCGTCACGCCACCGCTGAAATCAACGGCGCGTGAACGGTGTTTGATCAACGACCGAAGGTCCAATTCACCTGCGAGCAATGCAGGCAGGAGGAAGCAACTGGTCAGGAAGGCTGCAGCGATGAGCAAAGCCATGATGGTAAAGAAATTCACGAGCCCTGGGAAAGCGACCAAGAATCCAGCCGCAATGCCTGAAATCGTCGTCGCAGACGTCTCAAAGATGGTTTGTCCCGTGCTTTCGACGGCGTGAGCAAGTCCCGTTGGGGATTCCCCTTCTTCTCGAATACGGTGCATCATGTGAATGGCGTCGTCGACACCGATGCCGAACACGATGGTGCCGATCATGGCCGTGAAGATGTTCACGTTGACGTCACCGCTCCGCATCATCAGGGGTTGCCAGAGGATAACCACGGCCACCGGAACCATGGTGTAGAGCCCGATCCGAGGGGACCGGAAGATGGCCATGAGGAAGAGGGTGAGCACGGCCATCGTGATGATCGTGGTGCGCGTTTGTGTCTCGTGGATGCCTTCGTTGATGTCGAGGGACACCGGCAGGCCACCGGTCAAGTGGGAGGAGCGCGTGCTTTGCAGCAAGGGTTCGTCGTCGAGGATGTCATCGATGTCGTTGCGCAACCCAGCAGCCACATTGAGGTTCATGTACGGCTGCTCGACGTAGACGATGGCTTTCGTTCCAGCCTCGTTGAGGAGCATGGAGCGGACTTCTTCGGACAAGGTGTCAAACACCACGTTCACCATGTCCCGACGAAGGGCCTCTCGGCCTCCTTCTCCGCTGGCTTCGAGGAGGAGCCATGGTCCGCATTCAATCGGATCGTTGGATTCCCAGCACTCATCGTGGAGCAGGTCCCACAGGCTTCCCTCGTACAGGGTGACGCCACCTGCGAGTTCGATGGTGACGGGGATTGACCTGAGGAAGAGCACGATGCTCGTCGTGTTGGTCGACTCAACCTGCGTGACGAGACGCTCGATTCGGTCAATTTCATCGAGCACGGGCAGGTCTCGGATGTTGTCGGTGCCGTTCTGATTCGCACGTTGCGAGGCATCGAAGACAAACAAGGACGTTTGACCTGAGTCGAATTGTTGCGAATAGGTGGCGAGTTTCTCAAGCGAATCGATCCCGTCTGGTGCTTCGGAGGACCCAGTGATGGGTTCGGACAAGGCATCCAGGTTCGCAACCCCCACGGCGGTGACCATCACAACGACGCCAACGACGGCGTACCAGTGCTGCACAGGTGCTTTGCTGACCGGGCTCCATGCCGCGGCCGTCGCTCGTCGGTTGTAGCGCAGCAGCCACGCTAACGTTGGAACCAAGAGCAAACTGAACACCAGCGTTGAGGCGATGCCAAGCACCAAAGTGACGCCCACGGACCGAATGGGGGTCACCGGTACGATGGCAGGTGCCATCAACACCGAGAAGCCGATCACCGTGGTGACGGCGGACAACAGCACGGCCGCCCCGGTGGTTCGGGTCATCTCCATGATGCACCTTCGGTAAAGGCTGGACACGCAGAGTTGACGAAACTACCGAACTAGCACTTGAGATGATGGATTAAATTTTGTAACAAAAGTGCAAAAAAACTCTAAGTTCTAAATACGAAAAGAAGCACCAAAGTGCGAAGATGGTGCTTCTTTTACTTTTGTATTTCAAGGAGAACGACTTATGCATAAATCGCTCGTAGCACTATTTAGTGCTTTACTAATTTCAATTACTTCTACAGCATTTGCCCGTGACCAAATTTCTATCGTAGGCTCATCCACAGTATTTCCATTCTCAACAACAGTAGCAGAAAAATTCGGACAAGTAGCAACAAACAAAACACCAGTCGTTGAATCAACTGGCTCTGGTGGTGGAATTAAAATGTTCTGTAAAGGTATTGGTGCTACTACTCCAGATATCGTAAACGCATCTAGAGCAATCAAACAAAAAGAAATAGATGATTGTAAATCAAATAGTGTAACACCAATTGAGTATCTAATTGGTTATGATGGTATTACTATTTCAAATTCAAGAGACGGTGTAAGATACGAACTAACTAAAAAAGATATCTTCAATGCAGTATCAGAAAAGGTGCTGATTGATGGAGAGTGG
>JALRLN010000090.1 GCA_023254445.1 Candidatus Poseidoniaceae archaeon
CGCCCCCCCTCGAGGTGGATGTAGCAGCCCGTGGCCCCCTCCACGTTCACGTCTGCGAGCGGGGCTGAAGCAGCGGAGGCGATCAGCCCATGGACGTCGTCCGAGGGGCCGCTCCCGACAAGCAGCGTGGCGGCGCCCCCGTCCTTGAGGATGGACCTGAGATCCATCAGGTCGAGGTTGATCAGGCTCATGCGCAGCAAGGAATGGACCAAACCGTCGACAAGGTCCTCAATCCACTCCGAACCCATCGACCAGTCTTCGCCGCGCTCCCTGGCCCTGTGGGCAAGGCGAGGGAGCGACACACGCACGGTCACATCGGCGCAGCGTTCCAGCGCCGCAAGACCGGCGCGTGCGATGGAGGCGCGGTGCGGCTGATCCTCCTCAAAGGGCATCGAGGCGATGGCGATGACAATCGAGCCAGCCCTGCGGGCCTGCCGTGCAAGTTCGGCGGCCGCACCGCTCCCGGCCCCGCCTCCAAGGCCGGCGAGCAGGACCACAAGTTCTGCGTCCCTCAGGATCGGGGCCGCCATTTGATCGATGGTGCGCATGCGCTGCTCCGCGAGGGCGGGGAGGGCGGCGCAGCCCTCCGCCTCCATGGCGTTGCCGAGGCGCAACACGTGACCCTCCGCCCCGATCCGCAAGGAGCGATCGTCGGCGTCCACGACCAGCAACCGTGTCGTCGGGCAACGGAGGTGCGTGGAGCGGGCCCACGCGCAACCCAAACCGCCGACACCGGCGATGAGGATCTGTTGCCCGTCCATACACGCAGGGAGGTCGACGGGTCCATCAAGTTGAGCCAGCCCTTCGGACGGGGATGGACACCGCATTCCAGCCCTGCGTGGTGTTCGGGCCTCATTCGATGTACCGCAGGTAGCGACGCCGTGCATCACGGGCCCACGCGTTATCGGGCTCCAGCAGCAGCACCTTGTCGTACCAGGCAACCGCGTTTTCAAATTCCGAAAGGTAGCGTCCGTAGAGGTGACCGAGGTTGGCCATCACAGGAATGCATTCTTCGTCGTGTTCAAGCATCCCAAGCAACAAGGCTTCTGCCTTCCCCAATTCGCCACGGAGCATCAGTTCCTCCGCCTCATCGAGTTGCCGAAGTTGCTCATCGCTGAGGGCGTAGACGTTGTCGAAGGCATGGTCCGACATGCCGACGCCTCAGCGTGGCGTGTGATGAACGTTCGCACAGAAAATTGCGATTACAATCGAGGGACTGCGCCACTGCCAAGGGCCATGCAGCAGACAATGTTTAAGGGTCCCATCCAAGTCGCAAAGAGCGTAGGGTGAGGCCATGCTCAAGCGCACCTCCGGACCCCGTCTCGCCCTCGCCCTCCTGCTGCTCACAGCCCTGCTGCTCCCCGGCATGGCGACGTCCTACCACACCGGCATCGGCGGGGAACAAAGCAACGCTGGGGAAACCATCGAGGACGTTGCGAAAGAGGGGTGCCTCTGCCACAACGCCGCGCCGGACAACACCGTTCAGGTCATCCTCGACCACGTGCCTTACGCATGGGAGGCCGACACCGTCTACGAGATGAGGCTGCAACTCATCGGCGGACCGGACGTGGGCGGCGTGTGGAGCGGCGGGTTCTCGATGCGCGTCAGCCTCGGCACCCTTGGAGGTGACAACGTCCAGAACTGGCAGGGCGACACGGGCACCCTGACGCAAATCGAAGCCTCGGCCAACACGCCGGACCGAAGTTGGACCATCACGTGGACGTCCCCCGCCGCCGGCAGCGGCCCCGTCGAGTTCTGGATCACGGGGAACAGCGTGAACGGCGACGCCGTCCCGGGTGCCGACGACCGTTGGAACCAACTGACGGTCGCCCTGCAGGAATCAACGGGTGCCGAACCGAGCGGTACACGGACCCTGTTCGCAGGCAACGGGAACGTCCAGGCACCCGTCGCCGAGGACCACGGAATGGACCTCGAGCACATGGGTGCTGAACTCCGTGCTCACTGGCTCGGCCTGCTTGGGTTTGGCGCTGTGCTCCTCGTCGTCGCCTTCGCTGGGCTGCTTCTCCGCTACGGATTCTCCACGTCCTACAAAGGACGCAGCAACCAACTGCGCCTGCGCTACCGGCTCAACCGTCGAGGTGACCAGTGATGGACGACGAAGTCACCCGACTCCTTCGCATGGTTGCTGACGGCACCGTGCCCATCGAAGACGCTCGAAAGGCCCTGCTTGAAGCGAGCCTGACCGAGGCGCAGCTCGACGAGGCCATCGACCGTGGCGTCTTCGCAGAAGCGGAAGTCGGGTCCATCGTGTCGGCCACCCTCGCGCCCTCGGGCGCATCCTACCTCACGGTCGGCTTCCTCCTTTGGGGGCTGTTTTGGGTGATGTACTGGTCCTTCTCGATGATGTACGGCCTCATCATGAAATGGGACCAGCAGCAACTGTCCTTCCACCTCGCCATGACCCTTGTGACCCTCATCATGATGGGCATCGTCTACCTCAAGTTCGTGCTGCCGGACACCATCATCGTCAAGCACGCCGCGAACAAGTACATCCCGGAGCATCCGAAGGATTGGCGCGAGTACAAGTGGTGAGATCATGGCATCCTACGACCTCAAGCCCGCCCCCTCGCCGGACGGCGATGCTGCCTCGAACGCGACCTTCGGCTCGGTGATGAACCGACGCCAGTTCCTCCGGTACGGCTTCAACGCCACGACGGGCGTCCTTGCCGCCTCCCTTGGCGTGCTCGGCTTCGCCTCCATCCTCCTGCCGCCCGGCGGCGGCAGCGGTGGTGACCTCGCGGTGAAATTCTGGGCCAAGGGCCGTGAGGACACCGCATGGTACGGCGCCAAGCACCTTCAGTCCATGACGAAGTCCGATTTCGTCGCGGAGGCTGCTGCATCCTCCACGGGGACCTCCGGTGCATCCGGCGTCTGGAACGGCGTCCCCGTCGTGGTCATGTACGTGGACCACAGCACGAATGCTGGTTCCCCCGTCACCAACGGAAAGGCCCGGTTCCAAACCATGGAAGGGTACGACGAGACCGGGAAGTACGTCGGCCACTTTGACGACATGGCGGACGTGGACCCCCGGCTCTTCCCCAACGACGACCTGATCATGGTCTTCGGCCGCTGCACGCACCTGTGCTGCATCCCCGGATGGCAGTTGGTGAGCAACTCCTTCACGGACGACACGTGGACGCCTGGTGGTGGGGACGATGGTGGAACCAAGCTGTTCTGCATTTGCCATTCCTCCCGCTTCGACCCCACGGCGCTTGAGTTGAACGTCAACCGCAACCGAGCCAACGGGGCGACCTTCACCTATGCCGGCATCCGCCGTGCTGGCGGACCTGCGCCCGTTGGCCTGCCGGTCATCCCGATCCAACTCAACGGTGACACCATCGAAGGCATCACCGACTACACCGATTGGTTGACCTACTGCGATTGAGGTGAGGACATGAACACGATTTCCCTCGTCCTGTGGTTCTTCATCGCGTTTGTCGCGGTGCTCGTCGCCTTCACCCTCCGCAAGGAGGACGAAGAAATGCCGCGCCGGGAAATCCTCCGCGCGGTCGAATCCTCTGGCTCCATGGGCCTTGCCGAGCGATCTTTCCTGTGGGTCTTTTCTTGGCTTGACACGCGCTTCCGCGTTCAGGACTATTGGAACATGTCCAAGTCGGCCTACTACAACATGCACCGCCAGATGCCGCTGACCCACGCGGAGAAGTACAAGTTGCGCATCATTTGGTACTGGTACCCCCTGTATTGCCTCGGTGGCATCTCCTTCCTCTCGTTCATCATCCTCGTCATCACCGGCACGGTGCTCGGCATTTACTACGTGCCCGGCGGCGAAGGGGACCCCTCGCCGGCGTACGCCAGCATGCAGTTCATCATGCTCGAACTGCCCTTTGGGTACATCATTCGGGCCGTGCACCACTGGACGACCCACTTCATGGTGGCCAGCGTGTTCCTCCACATGTGCCGTGTGTACTTCACCGGCGCCTACCGCAACCCGCGTGAACTCAACTGGCTCATCGGGGTCGCGCTGATGGCGTTGACCATCGTGTTCGGCTACTCGGGCTACCTGCTCCCCTGGGACAGCCTTGCCTACGGTGCAGCGGTGATCGGCATCAACCTGGCCAACGCGACGCCCCTTGTCGGAAAGTACGTCGCCACGCTCCTCTTCGGTGGAAGCAGCATTTCACCACGAACGGTCACCAGGATGTACTTCATCCACGTGTTCATCCTCCCCGTCATCGTGACGACGTTGATCATCATCCATCTGTTCATCGTCTGGGTCCAAGGGATCGCGGAGCCGCACTGATATTGGAGGGACCATCATGGGATTGATCGAGAACTTCGGACGCGTTGCGAGCACCTACATGGACGAGAAGGAGAAACTCCTCACCGTCGGCGAGCGCCGTCACCGAACCCGCATGGGCCATGGATTCTGGCCCCACGAAGTCCTTCGGGACGCCATCATCTTCTCGTCGATGTTGGCCGTGTTGCTCTTCTACGCATGGCTCATCCCGCCCCCCCTCCACGGGGCGGCCGACCCCTACGCGCAGGCCGGATTCGTTTTCCCCGACTGGTACGTGTTGTTCTCCTATGGATACCTGCGCTGGGGCGAATACCTCCCCCAGTTCACCGTTCCAACCGGCCCGATTGGGGCGATCGTCGACCAGCCGGTCTTTGCGTGGAACGCGGCCTGGTGGGGCGCTGCCCTCACCGGCATCCCCGTTGGCATCCTCGCCTTGCCCCCCTTCCTCGGTGGCCGGGAGAAGCGCCCCGTCGAGGACCCGTGGTACGCCAGCGCTGGAGCGGTGTACCTGGCGCACATCTGGTTCATCTCGGTCTTCTCGATCAACATCTTCCTCGAGTTGTACGGGAAGAACAGGTCCGATTTCTGTAAACTCGACAGCCACGGCGACCTGTTGTGCGGCGTTCGCCCGCCTTGGATCGCCGAGGTCTTCAACGCCATTCCATGGATCATGACAGGCGTGTTGCTCTGGATTGTGCTGCACTTTGGTGCACGGGCTTTCCTGGTGAAATCCATGGGGGCGCGGCTCAACCCAAGCCATGCCAAGCGCATTCTTATGGGAGCCTTGCTCGTCTCCTCCGCCGCAACCGTGGCCACCTGGGACGTCTACGACGACGGTTTCTGGGACGCCAAGGGCCTGCTGACGATCAAGGACTACGGAGAACTGGAAGCGATGCGCTCCCAGCCCACCGACATCCACGTGCATGAGGCCAACGAATTCACCGACAATTTGGGGTATTCTGAATCCATGACCGTTCCCGCTGCGGCATGGCTTGATTGGCAGATCTACCAACCTGCCCGCGAGGTCATCATCGACTTCGCCGATGCCAACGGCCATCAGCAACCGGACCAGGGCATGAACGCGGTCAGCATCGCGGCCAACTTCACCGGCGGCGAAGGCTACCTTTTGGCGGGATCTTTCTACATCACCGAGGATGAGGTGGCCTTCCCGAACGGCCACCCCGTCGGCGTTGACACCCTGCCCCTGGACGCTGCTTGCTCCTACCGTGCCGAAGAGCGCAAGATCGGCGAGGCGAAGACCGCCGACATGATGTCCTCGACGTTGACCATCCTCCACGCCGGGAGCGGGGACGTTGTCAGCGAAGCCAGCTTCGAGGATTGCGCCGGGGCCGACATGGTTGAACTCACCCCGGGCAAGTACGACTACGTCTACGAGGTGACCACGACCGGCCCCCTGGCCGAAAGCGACCTCCTTGTTGAAGTCGGCCTGGAAATCGCCGCCTTCCAGCCCCTGCTCCTCTTCGACGAC
>JALRLN010000091.1 GCA_023254445.1 Candidatus Poseidoniaceae archaeon
AGTGACACCCTGCGCGAGTGGGATGAAGCGACCGTCGTGGTGCTCGATGCAGAGGCCCCACCCTTTCAGCAGGTCCTGCACACGCTGTCCTCCGAAGGAGGTGCGGAGGACATCGCTTTCGTGCTGAGCGACGACCAACCGCTTAGCGATCACGACCTCCCAGAGGAGGTCCTTCGTGCGAGCCTCGGGGACCGCTGGATGCAAGGACATGCAGCCGTGCACATCGTCCATTGGGTGCTGGACCAGCACGCGAACTAGGCGCTCAACCACGACGGCCAACCGTGTTCGTCCGAGCGCAGCGCTTCCGCCAGCAAGGCATCATCAACCGCAAGCGGATGTGTCGCGGGCCACGTTGGCAAGCAGGAGAGGCTGGCTGCTCCCGCGTCCACAGCGCAACAATCACCACCGTCAACGGGCGTTTGCTCGATGCTCGCCGCGCCAATCACGAAGGTCGCAAGGTCCTCCCCGTCCGCCTCGGAGAAGGCCACGGCCTGCCGGTACCATCGCGTGCCCAAACGGGTGGTGCGCCACGACCCGTTCCACGAAGGCCCGACGTTCAGGTTGAGCATCAGTTCACCGTGAGCGAAGGCCGTTCGCACCGCCGCAGCAGGCCCCTCCGTCCACGCGGCAGGCGCCATGGACGGCCATGTGCTGATGTGGGAAGCGCTCAGGTCGAGCGTCGGTCGTCCGAGGTTGGTCGGGCGCATGGGCACGACGCGCAGCGCCCGTTCCACGAGGTCGACCGTGGCCTGCACGGCGAGGTCCATGCCCGGCTCCTCGAAGGACGTGAACGATGCGGCAATCGCCGGCATGCCATACAGGCCCGCCTCACGGGCCGCACCCATGGTGCCGCTGTGGTAGAAATCCTGACTGAGGTTGGGGCCAAGGTTCACCCCGGACACGACAAGCCGTGGAACGAGGCCGGGGTGGAGGTGATCAAGTCCACCGTCCAGCGCCACGATCATCGCATCGCACGGGGTCCCGTCGATTTCGTGGAGGAGCAGCGGTGCTCCTCCATGCAACCCCCACGCCTCGCGGAGGTCCTCCCTCGACCGGACGGCCATCGGTGCACCAAGTTGGATGCGCATGCCCGCCGCAGAGTGGTTTTCGCTTGGGGCCAACGTCACAAGGGGGTGCCCCGCCTTGTGCAGCGCGGTCACGAGCCGTCGAAAGCCCGGGGCTTCGATGCCGTCGTCGTTCGTGAGCAAGACCCACCCGTCGGCGCCGGACATGCCTCAACCTCCACCCTCGCCCACATGATGCTTCGCCTCGGGGCGTGCACCGCAATCCATGGTGGTCTCTGAAGCATCCGTCGCCGCTGCATCAGCACGGACCACGAGCAGCAGCCCGACCAGCATCAGCACGCCCCCCACCACGGTTGCTGGACCGGGGAGGCCGGTGCCGAAGGCCAGCGCCCCGATCATCGACCCAACCACCGGCTCAAGCGTCAGCGTGACCGAAATCGTCAGCGGCGTCATGCTTCCAAGGCAGTGGTTGAGGCCCGTGTGGCCCACCAAGCCAGCGAGGAAGGCGAGCAGCAGGAAACCTCCCAACCATGCTGGGCCGGTCCATCCCAACGCACCGAAGGACGCCACAGCGGTACCTTCCACAGCAATGGAGGCAACAACGAGCAGCACGGAGGCAAGCCCAGTGACGGCGGCAGCGTACAGGAAGACGGGCCAGCGGGCACGGAGGACACGCCCCGCCGCCAGGTATCCTACGACAAAGACGGCGCCAAGGAAGGCCAGCATGTCGCCGACCAAGGTGACTTCTTGACCTCCAGTGACCGCACCAACGTCGAGCAAGGTGAGGGCCGCACCGGCCAGCCCAAGGAGTCCACCGGCCCATCCACGACGTCCGGGGCGGGACACGTCACGGCCGAGCGCAAAGAGAAGGCTCGTGCCCACGAGGACCGCAAGCGGATGCGCGGTCACAAAAAGCAGGGAATGCGTCAACGTTGTTCGGTCCAGCGACGCCGTCCACGACCCAAAGTGCAGGGCGAGGAAGGTGCCGGAGGCCACGAGGAGCATAAGATCGGCTCGACGTTGAGGCGCGTCCGTCCACGGCACCCCTTCACGACGGGCGTCAAGGACCGCTAGGGGAAACAGGAGCAGCGTCGTTGCTTGAAGGCGCCACGAGGCCCGAAGCAAAGGTGGAACCTCACCGAAGGACTGCAGCAAGGCTCCGCCGCTTGAGACACCGAGGAGGGCAGCGCCAAGCACCAGCCACGTCAGTGGGGTGGGCCGTCGCGTCCCCACGGGCCTCGCCCGTCCTCAGGCGGCCTCGGCCACGAGGTCGTCGTCGTCGCCACCGATGACACCGGCGGCCTTGAACAGCCAGTAGATGGAGCCGCCGATGACGACGTTCAGGCCGATCAACAGGCCCATGCGGGCCGCCCACCACGAGGTGGAGTACGCGAATTCGTCGTCGAGCAGCGAGTCGATGAAGGACAGGATGCTGGATTCCGTTCCGAAGAAGGCCTCACCGGTCAGCAGGCCTGCGGCGATCATGAAGGTCCCAAGCAGGGTGAGGGCGCGGGTCTTCTCCGCTGCCTTGGTGCCCTCCTTCTCTGCGATGGCTTCGATCTTGGGCTTGAGCTTCTTCTCCTCCCACCAGTCGCGTGCACCACCGCCAATGAGCATCGGCAAGGTGTGCGGGATGTCGAGGTACATGCCGAGTCCAAAGGAGGTCCCCATGCCCGTGGCCCATTCAACGAACATGCCCAACAGCAGGCCAAGGCCGAGCAGCAGCAGGTCGCCCTGACCCTCGGCAAAGATGACCGAGAAGGTTGCGAACGCGTTCGCTTGCGGCGCGAGGAGGTCGATGTTGCCTTCCGCGAGTTGAATCGAGAGGAAAATCGCGACACCCGCACCAAGGATGGCACCGGGCACGACGCCCATGATGTTCCCCTTCGAGATGTGGTAGGGGCGGTTGCCGATGTAGAGGCTGTTCTTGTAGTCGCCAATCACGGTGCCGGACATCGAGATGGCGGACCCAAAGACGGTGGTCCCGACAAGACCGAGCAGCACGGCTTCCTGGGTGTCGAGGTTCAGTGCGTCTTGGGCGCTGAGGAACACGCCCAAGAGGAGCAGGAGCACGATGAACGACGTCCCCGACACGGGCTCAATGCCCGTTTCGCCCATGACGCGCACGGCGATGGCACCGAGCATGAAGGTCGTCGCGATGAGGACCGTTGCGAAGAGGATGGAGGCCGCGACCGGGAAGCCACCGAGGGAAAAGATGGCAACCATGGACACGAAGGTCACGCCCATGAAGATGGGAATGTGCTTCAGAGGCCATTCGTACCAGCCTTTGCCCTCGATGTATTCCGCGCTGCCGTCGCCCTTGAGCGCGGCCCCGATGTCGCCAAAGATGGACAGGAAGGTCTTGTACATCTTCGCGAGGCCGAAAAGCCCACCGCCCACGATGCTGCCGATGGCGATGGTGCGGATGGTCTTCGAGAAGGCGATCATCTGCAAGGCGGCCGAGCCGCCTGCGGCAAAGTCGTGCAGCGGGATGTCGGCCTGCGCCTTGGCGTCGTAGATGGGGACGTTGAGGGCCACGGCGAGCGGAACGAGGACCAACCATCCAACGAGGGTGCCCATGTTCACGAGCAGGGCCACGCGCATGCGCATGAACCACCCGATGGCGAACATCGAGGGGGTGAACGCCAGACCGATGTAGGTGTAGGCGAAGGGGTTCCAGGTGCCCTCCGTCCACTGGGTGACGCCGAGCGAGACGCCGTCTTCGGTGCCCGAGGGCTGGTGCAACTTCCCGTGGCTGTAGAAGGTGGCGAGCCCAACGTCGCCGACGTGGAGGGATTCCGCCACCCAGTCCATGAGCGCGAGTTTGCGACCGTTCAGCCAAATCAGCGGGTATTCGATGACGAAGAGGCCGATCATCGTCACGCCGGTCCAGAACCCGATGGTCTTGAGCGATTCACGAGCGTGCTTGACCGCTCCGGTGTTGACGTCCGAGGCGATGTCGAGCATTTTCAGCGTGGCTTCGAACCCAGGAAGCGGCAGTGGGTCTTCAACCAACCAGACCCTTCTGAAGATGATGAAGTACATCACGCCGAGGAATCCGGCGAACATCGAAGCGACGATGCCGATGAAGGCCAAGCGGAGGGCTTCGCCTTCGCCGAGCGTGATGAGCGGTCCGTCCGCAAGTTCGTACTGCGCTTGGCTTGCAAGCAGAAAAATGGCAGGGAAGGTGAAGATGAACCCCGTTGACGCGTGGGTCGCACCCGTCGTTGCCGACGTGGCGATGTTGACCTCGGACGGCGACCACTTGAGGGCCATGCCAAGCAGGTAGGCAATGTACCACGCCGCGCTGATCGCCAGCCCCAGCTTGAGGCCGATGTAGGCCGTCACGCCGGAGAAAATGGCCCCGATGGCGATGCCGAGGAGGACCTTGGGGGTGCTCCAGTGCGACACCTCGAAGGATTCCTTGAGGTTCTTCTCCTCGAGGTACTGCTCCAACACCCCGGTGTTGAGGTTGTTGTACATGTCATCGTCAAGCCACGTCAGGGTTCCGTCCTCGATGGCCTGCAGGCCTTGCGGGGTCACAGGTTGGCGGTAGGCAGAGCGTTGGACACCCATCTCGTTCCCCTCCGGTGCTTCGGTGGTTGGAACGGCACTTCAAGACCATTCCCCATCGAAGGGGCGACGGACGCCGGTCGGCACCTCAGGATGCATCCGTCGGTGCATCTGCCTCGGTTTCACCGTACCCACGGATGTGCTTGACGAAGGTGGCAGGGACGCCGGCCCACACCTGTCCCGCGGGGACGGTCTTGTGCTTGGGCAGCACCGCTCGGTTCGCCAGCACCGAATCGTCGGACAGCGTGGACCCTGGCATCATGATCGAGCCGCCGCCAACCACGCAACGGCTGCCGATGGTGACCGGAGCGAGGTGCAACTCCCCTCGTTCCACAATGTGCCCGTTGATGGCGGCGTTGCCGCCCACCACGGTGTCGGAACCGACACGTACGAGGAAGGGGTCGTTGATGTCCTGAGAGGTCAGGTTCGAGTCCTGCCCCAACTTCACGCCCGCCAGACGGTAGTAGGTGTTGGCAAAAATGGAGGGGCACACGTGCGCCAGGAAGGGTTTGGTCGCCCGGTGCATGACGCCACACGCGGCCCACCGGATGGTGGTGCCCGAAAAGAGCGGCACGACCTTGCCCTCGGGGGGGACGCGCGGGTGAATGATCATCTGCACGATGCCGGAAAGCAGGAGGAGGCAGAGGCCCCAGGTGATGAAGGCAAGGGCTGCCGACATGCCGGTGACAAGGTAGGCGCCCCATTCGGAGAGGCCACCGCCGTAGGCGTTGACGGTGTCGAAGACCTTCAATGCGGGCGCGATGGGGGCGGCCCAAAACGCGGCCATGACGAAGATGAACAAGGCAGACAGAACGTGCTGCACGGCGGTGAAGGCCTTCATGGACCGTTGAGAGGGAGGCCGTCCTATAGGCACGTCGCCGTATTCAGCGAGCGACCGCTCGCACCGATGTGGATCAGTGGTCTCGGATGATTTTGTAGCGGCCCAAGGCCTCCATCCACATGATCTCCTTGCCGGCCTCGATGTTCAGGCCCTCTTCCATCGGGAGGATCATCATCGAGTGGTCGCGCATGTTCAT
>JALRLN010000092.1 GCA_023254445.1 Candidatus Poseidoniaceae archaeon
CACCATGGGACAGGCTTGCGGAAATGGTGTCTGCGCCATCCTGTCCCGGGGCAAGGCACAACGGGGCGTTTCCGACGGTCTCGTCTTCGTCGTAGGTGAGGGTGATGCGGAGCCCGATGACGTTGCCGCCGGCCGCCTCAATCTGAGCGCGCTCGGAATCGGAGTGCTGCGTGAAGGACCAGGTGTCCCCGTCCGCGATGTATTCGCCGCCGTCCTCGAGCGTGATGGCCACGATCTCGCCGTTGATGACGTAGTCGCCCACGGCGGTGAGGCCGCCGGACTCAACGCCGTTCGCGGCGACCGCGAAGGCGGTGGGGAAGGCGATGGTGAAGAACAGGATCCCCACCACGAGGATTTGCGCGTCGCGCTCCGTTTTCACGCGCTCAACGAAGTCGCTCACCTTCGACATGGGGCTCCCTCTGTTCGTCCCATGCAGCGCTGCCCTATCACCTTCGCGCTCAGGATTCTTCCACAACGGGAGGCCAGGACCGAGCACTGGGGCGCGGCCAACGTGAGCCCGTGGTGTCAAAACCAAGCGCGGCGAAGCGACGACGGGCACGCCGCCAGGTGGGGAGCAGGAACCCGACGTTGGAGCGTTCAGCAAAGGTCCAACGCCACGGAATCCGGGGCAGGGCGTGAACCCAGGCGTGAAACAGATCGGCGCCGAGGCCGGATTCCACGCCTCCGGGCACCAACCAGCTGACCATGTGCACCGCACCGGTGGTGCCACGCGTCTCGGACCAGGCCATGACGGTTGTTCCACGAAGCGGTCCGTCGAGCAGTTCGAGGCCCAACGTGCGCGCGGACTGCGTCATCGGCATGATGATCGCGAAACGGTCCACCATCCGGGCGCCTTCTTCGCGCCGCATCGACCAGCCCGCCTCGGCCACCACCGTCCGCAAGGCGCGAATCGCGTCGATGGGGCTCACGCTGACCTCGAGGTCGAGCGTGCGGGGGCGCACCATGCCCTGAGCGCCGGTGGCGCGGGCATGAAGGTGTCGCGTTCAGCGGACATCCGCGACCGGTGAACCGGTCGAGGTGGGGACCTTGCCGGCACGGACGTCGTCATCAAGGCTGACGCAGGATGGTCCGCGTCAGCACGACGGAAGGTCGTGTCGGATCAGCCGAAGAGCGAGCCGA
Organism: Candidatus Poseidoniaceae archaeon; assembly: GCA_023254445.1. Lineage (GTDB taxonomy): Archaea > Thermoplasmatota > Poseidoniia > Poseidoniales > Poseidoniaceae > MGIIa-L3. The sequence continues at coordinate 1,141 of JALRLN010000092.1, forward strand.
GACCCTCGAAGCCACCCTCGTCCTCTTCTTCCTCTTCAGCCTCCTCAGCGGGGGCGTCAGCGGCAGCGGGCGCGGCGGCCGCGGCGGGCGCGGCGGCAGCGGGGGCAGCGACGGCCTGGGTCATCGCTTCAGCGATGTCGATGCCGCCGAGCGAGGCCACAAGGGCCTTCACACGGGCAGCGTCGACGTCGACACCGGCCGCCTTCAAAACGGCGGTCACGGCATCGTCGTTGATGTCCTTCTCAGCAGCGTGCAGCATCATGGCAGCGTAGACGTACTCCATTTCGTTCACCTCATTCCTTTGGTTGTTCAGCCGAACAGGTCTCCAAGGCCGCCGAAGCCGGCCTCTTCTTCCTCTTCCTCTTCTTCTTCTTCCGCCTCGGCAGGGGCGGCGTCAGCGCTCTCGGCAACGGTCGCGGCTGCGGCAGCGGCGTCAGCCGCCGCTCCCAGCATGGCCGCGAGCTCGTCATCGAGCGCGGAGGAATCCAACGAGCCAGCGACGCCGATGGCGGCGCGCTGGGCACGGGCGAGCAGATGGGGCATGGTCGTCGCGGACAGGTGCGCGACCTCCAACGCCACGGCCAGGGCTTCCGAGGAAGCCTTTGCCAGCAGGACCGGGGTGGTCTGCGGCGTGAACCAGCCGATGTTGCAGGCAACGTTGAACGCACCAGCAGCGAATCCGATCAAGTCCGACTCGAACGCCGTGTAGTCGATGTCGAGCACGTCGGGCCGGAAAATGACCCCGTCCTCAAGCGTCCCGATCAGGCGCAGGCCGGTGACGATGGGGTTGATGCCAATCTTGCTGAGCATCATACCAAGGTCGCCTTCGAACACTTCGCCTTCTTCGAGCACGACGGTGCGCTTCTGGATGTGGACGCTGCCGCCCATGATCTTCGCGGGGATGCCCACGGAGTTGAGTTCACCAACAATGGGGCCGGGCCCCATGCCCGTGTCCATCTTCTCCACCACAATTTGGTGAGGGGCGACGTCGCCGGGCTTCGCAGCGCGACCGGCCTCGGTCGCCTTGAGATCCTTGAACATCTGGAAGGAGTCGATGCCGTCGCTGGCGACGAGGGCGGGCTGCACCGCGCCTTCGAAGAGTTGCTCGAGGCTGTCGAGGTCGTACCCGACCTTCTCCCATGCGAGGCGCATCAGGCGCTTCTTGGCGACGCGGATGTCCATGCTGTCTCGGAGCGTGGCGCGCATACCGATCATCGAACCGGCGGGAACGCCGTGGATGTCGATGACCGCGATGGTCTTGCCCGAGGTGAGCAACGATTCGAGGTCCGCGACGGTGTCGCGCTTCCAGGACATGACCTTGGGGATCATGCGAGCACCTCCACCTTGACGGACGGGCCCATCGTGGTCTTGACGTAGAGCGAGCGGATGTTGTTCGGACCACGCTCAAGCCGGGTCAGGACACGGTTGTAGACCTCCATCGCGTTGGCGACGAGCTCGTCGATGGACTGCGACGCGGTACCGATGGTGGCGTGGAAGGTCATCTTGTCACCGGACTTCACCACAACGGTGGTGCGGAGACCCGCGGCGATGGCGGCGGGGTCAACGACGGGGGGCACGGGGCGAGGCATCTTGCCGCGGGGACCGAGGATGACACCAAGCCAGCGGCCGACGAGGCCCATGTGGGGAACTTCGGAGAGGAAGAAATCGTAACGGTTCGCGACCTTCTTGCCCATGCCCTTGTTGGTGCCCATCTCTTCGATTTGCTCGGGAGGGAACACGTCGATGCCACCGGCCTTGGCCTTCTCAGCGGCCTCGCCCGAGGCGAACATCGCCACGCGGATGTCGCGGCCCCGACCGGACGGAAGACGGATTTCTTCCTTGATCCGGTTGTTTGGGTTCTTCAGGTCCACGTCCTTGATGGTGAACGCGAACTCGAGGGACTCGACGAACTTGCGCTCAGGCGCGTTCGTGACGGCTTCCTGGATGGCGGCGGTGAATTGTTCCTGCATTTTTCCTCACCCCTGCGGTCCGCGAGGCCGAAGCCTCTCCCGCAACTCGTGAATGTCGTCAATTGAATCGGTCGTCCCACTCCCCATCGTCGATGATCTTGAGGGCGTCCTTTGCCCAGTGCCCGTCGATCTTGACGCGCATGGCAACGCAGGTGCCGATGACTTCCCGGGTGCGTGCCTTGAGGTCAGCGCCGGTCAGGGACGCCTCCTTCTCCTTGGCGACGCCGATGGCCTTCTCCAAAGGAAGGTCCTCGGTGGCGGCGTCGAGCGAGCCGTTGCACTTCTGAACACCGAGCGCCTTCTTGACGAGTTCGGCGGTCCAGGGCTTGGGCATGATGCTCTCCTCCGTTGCACTGCGTGCAGGTCGCCGACTTGCCTCGTGTATATAATGCCGATGGCAGGGATTTTGGGGCTCAAAACGGTAGAAAAAAGCCGTTCAGTCCCTCGATTCCCTCCCAAGCCTCACTCGTTCACGCGCTCGAGCACGCGGACGTGGTCTCCACGCATGCTGAGGGTCATTGGGATGACCTGCTCGTAGAGTTCCATGGTGACCTCTTCCTTGGCATCGGCCACGTCGGTGATCCGGGCCTTTTCGCCCTTGAACGCGCCCGTGACGATCTCGACGATGCACCCCACTTCGATGCCGCTGGTGACGGCCTTGGGCTCGAGGTAGGGAAGGATGTTCTCAAGCGGTGCTTCCCCGGGGAGCACGGACTTGGCGTTCTTCAACGGCGTGAGGTTGAGGCCCCGTCGCGACTGCGGATCACGGCCTCCGGCACGTCCGATGAGCTTCTCGACGTGGTGCTTGGCGCTGGCCTCGACGAACACGTACCCACGCATGTTGGGTGGGTGGACAATCGAGAGGATTTCGTCCTGGAGTTCGCGGAGGCTGCCGCTGCCGTGCAGGCGAGCGTGCATCTCGGTGGCCAAGCGCTGCTCAGAGCCAATGGCGGACTTCACGATGTAGAGGAAGGAGCCGACCGAGCCATACATCTCGCGGAACAGCGTGTCTGCGCCTTCCATGTCGAGGTTGGCGAAGATGCAGTCGTAGTCCTGCATGTTCCCCGGGTCGATCCACTCCGCAGCGTCGTACACACCGGTGGGGTTCACGTCGTCCGACGCCGTCACCACAAGGTAGGGCACGACGTCGACCAGGCTCCGGCCCATGTCGATGCCACGGTCCGGCCCCTCGGCCTGCAGGGAGAGGTCCTCCATCGACAGGCCGGTGACGTCGGCCACGCGGGCCAAGACGTCTTCCGGTCCAGCGCCGTGGCCGTACACACCGTCCCAGAGGCCCGGGAAGTTCGTGTCGGACTTGTTTCGGCGGAGCAGCAAGAGCTTCTCTTCGTGACGTACGTATGCGATGAAATCGGTCTGCATGGTCTCACCTCAGGGGAGCGGAATGTCGAACACGTCGTGGATCAGCCACGGCAGGGTGTTGTCCATCAGGAGGAGGATGAGGAACCCAATCGCACCGAGCACGAAGAGGCCAATGCCGCACACGATGGAGGTGCGACGGAATTCTTCGGGGCTCGGCTTGCGCGCCATGCGGATGATGCGCGCCCAGGACCCCTTCGTCACGTTGCGACGAACCCAGGACTCGATGGCGTCCTGTCGGTCTTGGACGCTCTGCTCAAAGGAAGACGATGACTCGGTGGACATGGTATAACCTCAGCCTGCCGAGCGACCTGCCCTCCCATTAAGAACGCATCGGCGCAGGAGAACGTGGTCTCGCGAGCCTTCTTGAGGCCCGGATGCCACCGCGCAACGTGGCCTCAGGACGCGACCCCTATCAGGTGCTCGGCGTGGCGAGGGACGCCGGCGATGCGGAAATTCGCCGTGCGTACCGACGGCTGGCGAGGCAGTTCCACCCGGACCGCAACCAAGGGGACCCAGCGGCCGAAGCACGCTTCAAGGAAGTGCAAGAAGCCTACGAGCGCGTTGGCACTGCGGAAGCAAGGGAAGCAGAACGACGACAGTCTTTCGCCGGTTTTGCCGGCTTCCCAGGTGGAGGCGGCGTAGGGGGGTTCCCCGGAGGCATGGGAGGCTTCGATGACCTGCTTGGCCAGATGTTCGGCGGACGTGCACCCCCCCGTCAGGCGCAGGGCTTCGGGCCTCGGGGTGAAGCGCGACCTCAAGCGGCTCGGGGTGACGACGTGCGCGTGCACCTTGACCTCACGTTGGAGCAGGCCGAGGCCGGAGGCTCCTTTCCGTTCACGGTGCGCCGCCTGCGGCTGGCCGCCAACGGGTCGGTCGAGAGCAAAGCGGCGTCCCTTCGCATGAACCTCGAAGCTGGGCGAGCGCACGGCTCGTCAACGCGCCTCAAGGGGCAAGGCCATGAGCATCCCAGCGGAGGAACGGGCGACGCCATCGTTGTGTTGCGGATCGACCCCGGAGCAGAACGACGTTGGGAAGAAGGGCGGCTCGTGCAAAGCGTCGCCGTCCCGTACAGCGTGCTGATGCTCGGTGGGAAGGTCGACGTG
>JALRLN010000093.1 GCA_023254445.1 Candidatus Poseidoniaceae archaeon
CCGTTCCACGACACCTCGCCAATCCTCAGGTCCGGACCCTCGCTGCTGAGCGTCGTCGTGAACCATGGGTCGAGGGCGGTCAGCGCGGTGTCGCCCACGAGGGTGCGTCCAGCATCGTCCATGCCCGACGCCCAGCAGGACAGGGCCGCTTCAGGGTCGAGTGAGGTGGCGTCACCAAACGAGGACATGTCGAAGGTCGCTGTGAACAGGACGAGGTCCTGCAGGGTGCCGGTCGGCAGGACATCAACGGTTGCCTCAGGCCACGATTGCTGCGTGGACGACACGCGGCACGTCACCGTCAGCGGTCCTGTCCATGCGTTGTCTTCCTCGATGTTGATGCCGACCTGCACGCGGTCGAGGTGGTAGCGGGACCAACGAAGGTCGCCATCGATGGGTACGAGTCGTGGAGCATCCTGGTCGACGGGCACCTCGGGGAGGTCGAAGGCGTGGAGCAAGGCGGTGTCTTGCGGGTCCCATACCTCGATGCGGGCCGCCTGAAGCAACCCCCCCGCCAAGGGAGAAGGGACCACGACCTGCAGCGCACCGTCGGTGACGATGGTGGTGATACCACCGTCCCAGCGTGACGCTCCAACCTGGCCGAACCATGCGACCCGGACAGGTCCGTTGTAGGGTGCTTCGCTGATGCTGTGGATGAGGGTCGCGTTGAGGAGCAGGTCCTCGCCGACCGAGATTGGATGCTCACCGTCCACGGGGCCCGTCACGTCTCCGGCGCTATCGATCAAGGCCACGTTCGTGAAGTCAATCGCGCGCGCGCTGACCCACGCCCCTTGTTCGGACCATGTCGAGGTCCCGTCCGCGTCCCTTGCGTGCACACGGACGAGCCCTTGGACCAAACCGTCGGGGACCAAGGCCCACGTCGGAACGAGTTCGAACTCCACAACGAGGGTCCCGTCCATCACGGAGGCCGTACAGGACGGTCCGGCGCGGGTCCGCGCGTCGAGGTTCTGGCATTGTTCTGTGGCCACGTCCCAGCGAAGACCGAGGCCGGCATCTCCTCCGAGGTCGATGCGCACCTCGATGAGGTCCTCGAGTCCGTTCCCGTCGCTGACCTCCACGGACCAGCGGAGCGGACGTTCGGGTTCCAGCAAGCGGCTTCCTGCCGCGCTCGGGTCCACGGCATCGACGGTGGCGACCCGCGGGATGCGCGTGCTCCATTCGAGGTGGCCAACGTCGCTGAGGGCCGTTGGGATCGAGAGGCCCGCAAGGTCGTTGCCCATCACCAGGACCAAGGCCCGGCCGTGGTCGGGGTTCATGCTGTCGTCGACAGTGGTGTTCACCGACCAGAGGGTTCCCGTCGACGACCATGCCACCTCCGCTTCGCGGTATTCGGTCATCGAGGCAACCCCGTCGGGCACGCTTCCGTCGCTTCCATCGTCCAGCCCTTCGACCCAGACGAGGAGGGTGACCGCCGTCGGGTCGAAACCGCCAACTTCCGCGAAACTCAAGACGACGTTTCGAGCCGGATCGAGGTTGGTGTAGGCACCGTTGGCAGGCGAGGTTGAGATGAGGCTCGGCACCTGCGCATCAAGCACGAACTCGACGGTATCCACGGGTTGCTCAAGGGAGATGTTGGCCTCGCTTCGCACCTCGAGGCGGAGCGTGGCTGGTCCCGAGGCGTTGCTTGGCAACATCATCGTGAGCGGCGAGGCAGCGGCCATGTCAACGGTGGTCCATGGTCCGGTCACGTTGAACCACGATGTTGTGGGGACGATGCTCCCCGCTGTCCGTCCTTCAACGGCAAGGTGGAGGCGGGCTTCGAGGCTGCCGTTGGTCGGCACCGTGGTACCGACCGGATGACGCACAGCGAGGTCGACTTCGACGGTGCGGTTCGCCGCCACCACGGGGCGTCCCGCTGCGAGGAGGTCGCGACCATCGGCCGTGACCGAGGCCAGGTCCACCTCGACCCGATCGGACCATGCAACGGTGCCGTCGGCCGGGAAGGCTGCAAACACGAGCTTGCTGTTGTTGTGCACCTCCAAGTGGTAGGTCGCCTCGGTGAGCGATGGCGCGCCCTGCCCGAGAGCGAGGCTCCACGAGAGCACATGCGGATCTTGGCCCTGGAGGGTTAGCCCGCTTCGTTCGAGGTCGATCATGTTCAGGTCGTCCTCTTGGGAAGAGAGTTCCCACGTGCCTCCGACCTCCGAGGCAACAATCTGTTGGGTTCGTCCAAATCCTGCATCGAGCACGAGGGTCATCGATGTCCACGGCACCGTGAGGTCGAGCCGTGTGGTCAGGTCAAGGTCCGGTCCAAAGGCCTGCCATTGGGTCCTTGGTGCCTGCTCAAACACCGCTTCGTCCATGCCCCAGGCCACCTCGTCGAGCGTAGGGAGGGTCCAGGTGTCCCCACGTGACGTCACCATCTCGATCCTGAACTGCACCCATGTGTGCAGGTCTTGAAGTTCCACCAACGTGGGTTCGGCGCCTGCATAGGACGGGAGCGGGATGCTGTGGTTGCCGGGCGCGAAGGTGTAGCCAAGACCGCCGGTGCGTGGCATCCAGGTCGCCCCGGGAAGCAGTGCGGACTGTGTTGATGTCCGGTATTGCAGTCCGAGGTCCGTCCCCGAAGGTTCCTGGCCCGCAAGCCGGACCCAACGGAGGAAGGCTTGACCGTCGGCGGCCGTTCGCAAATCGAAGGCCGGCGACAGCACCACGGCCACATGCTGTGGAGGGCTGATGTACCGGTCCATGCCGGTCTGTGGGTTTGGTGCGTTGCCGACCTGCCATCGTCCGTCACCGCCGACGGCGTAGGTGTGGTTGTTGTAGAGCGTGGATGCACGGAAACTGGCCGACCGTCCCAGGTCGCCCATCTGCCTCCATGCCCCGCTCTCCGGGAGCCAACCGTACGTGTACTGGGTCGCTCCTCCGCTTCCGACGCCTCCGAGGAGGACGATTTCATCGTGAATCACGTGCACGCTGCTCGCGGCGATGAAGGCACCGATGTCCGTGTGGTTGGACCAGGTCCCCGCAACGGGGTCGTAGACCTCTGTGGTGTTGGTCGGGTTGTAGAGCAGCCCACCCCACGTGGTGGGGGTGGTGAATGCACCTCCAATCACGTACAATTTGCCGTGGTAGGCAGCAAGCGCCGGGGCGATGCGGGCCGAGGTAAGGTTCGCCAAGGTGGTCCACGAATCGTTGGTCAGGTCGTAGGCCAAGGTGGTGTTGACCCCCTTGACGTTGCCCGTGCGGTTGACGCCACCGGCCACGTAGACCACACCGTTGTCAACGGCGTACCCCGCCATCCCCACGCGTTTTCCTCCCGGCATGCTGGTTCCCGTGGACCATGTGTCCGTGGTCAGGTTGTACCGTTGCACCATGCCTCCGCTGTAGGCTGTTGACGTGCCGGACGAGAACGGGAGGTCGCCGACCATCACGAGTTCGTCGCCGTGACGTGCGCAACCCGCGTAGGATTGTGTGTTCGGAAGCGGGTCGGCCGCCACCGTCCACGTGGCGTTCGCAATGTCGTAGACTTCGATGAGCGTGGTCTCCATTTCGTCGTTCCACTGCGAGGGGTTCGGGTCGATGATGCCCCCGATCAGCCAGAGTTCACCCCGCTCCGGGACGGGAAACAGGCAAGCGGACGACCGGCTGAACTGTGGTGCCCCTCCAGGTGCGCTCCATGCGAGGTCCGGTCGATGGATGACCACCTCGTTGGCCGCAGCATCCCATCCACCGCCGGTGAAACTCCACCCCGTGGCGTTGAAGTTCGCCTGCATCGCGCTGGCGGGGAGCGAGGCCGTCGTTGGCTGAAGTGGGATTGTGGAGTCCTCCTCGCCCTCCCTCAGAGGCGTCGCCCAAGGCGTGAGGCTGCTGCACAGAAGGAGGCCGAGCAGGGCCACGGCCAAGCGCCGCTGCTGCACCATGACCCGGTTCCCCACGACCGTCCCTTAGGCCTTCCCGCACTCTGTCCGAACAGGAGAAAGCACGCACGTTGATGAGGGGTCGCGTCGGTGCGGGGTCGGGTGAGATGTCCGACTACATCGCGCGTGACCCCCGAACGGGGAAGCCGATCAACGTCGGGGGTGGCCGCAAGGTCGCACGCGTCAAGGCCCGGCCGCGAGGCCACTGGGCTCGCCTCGACCAGGAACAGGTCCTCGGATTGGCCACGGGCCGGCGTGCCTCCTTCTCGATGATGCAGGACGGCGTCCGGCGGTCCTTCGATCGAAAGGACGGCGTGGAAGCCTTGGTGCTGGTCAAAGGCCGCCGTGCGCAGGAAGCACACGACGCGCTGACGGAGGCGTGCATGGACGATGACCCCTCAATACGGGTCGCTGCGCTCGGTGCGATGCCCGAAGTCGCGGAGCAGCGCTCCGGTGAACTGTTCGACCACCTCAGCGTCATGCTCGATGACCCAGACCCCAAGGTGCGAAGCGCTGCCAACCACGCCCTTGAGGTCATGACGCCTGTGTTTCCGTCCGGCGTGGAAAACATCCTCGTGAACGCGCTCCGAAGCCGCGATGCGTCCCTCGCGCAGGCCGCGTGGAAGGGCTTGCGTGCAATGGGCGAAACGTGGCCTGGTGTGGTCTGCGTTCACGTGGACAGTTTGCTCCTCGAGGACGACGTGTCCCTCCGCAGGGACGCTTCAAAAACGCTGCAAAAGGTGGTGGCCAGTGCCGGTCATGAAGCATGGGACTTGGTCAGTTGGGCCTTGGCCGACGAGGACGTTGAGGTGCGACGAAACGCTGCGGCCTGCTTGCCGAGGCTGATCAGCCCGGCCCCACGCATGGCCGTCATCTTGGCTGAAAAGACGCTGTACGACGAGGACGGACGCGTCCGCGACAAGGCCCTTCAGGTGCTGCAGCGCGTCGACCTCGACGCCGGCCGGGCCAAGGGCATCATCGTCGCTGGAACCGCCCACCCCCGTGTCGAGGTCCGGAAAGCCTGCTTGGAGATGCTCCCACGGTTCATGGGCGAGGACGACCTCCGCGCCTTTGCGATGGACCGGATTCAGCAGGAAGCGAACGAGGAACTTCGAGGCATCTTGGCCGGCATGGTTGCGGACGTGTCCATCGAGGGCACAGAGGAGCAAAAGAACCGCTTTCTCGCGCCTGCGGAGCCGGTGCCTCAACTTGACCTCGAGGTGGCGGCAGCCCAGGAGCAGGAACTCGGGCTGCTCGGAAAGCCTGTCCTTGCGGACGATGCCCCCCCATCTGGCGCGCCGGATGATGGCCAACAGCGTTAAAGATGGGCCATCGGTCGCCAAAGACGTCAGGTGAGACCCATGGAGGATGTCGCATACGACGACAAGGCTGAGCAGTTCGACCGCCTTTGGGACGGCATGACCCCCAAGGGCATCAACCGAACCAAGGCGCTGAAGTTCCGTCAATACATCCTTGAACACGTCCGCCAGACCAAACGCCCGCTGACGCGGGACAACGCCCGAAAGTACTGGATGGGCCAACTCCAGCAGGAGATCAAGGACGCCGAGTCCTTCTGAGTCGTGCGAGGGCTGCCCCCGTTCCGGCGGCCCGTGAAGCATTGGAACGGAGGCGAGCACCATGTTCACGCAAACCCGATTCACCGCTTGGGG
>JALRLN010000094.1 GCA_023254445.1 Candidatus Poseidoniaceae archaeon
GCCTGATAAGCGGTCGATGCTCTGTCCACGATGTGCCCGTCCCCGCCCAACCTGCCCCGGTCGAGGACGTCGTGACGTTGGCACGCTACCCCTTCCTGCCGCAGGCCTCGCCGTGGATTGCGTCGATGGCCCAGCAGCACGGCATCACCCTCGACGAATTGCTCGACGGCCCGATGATGGAGCCCTCCCGCGCACGGGCACGGCTCCGCCTCGTGGAAACCGTCGAGGCCGAGGACGGCGTTGGCGTCGTGGGCGGGGACCTTCACTCCGATACGGGTCGATTGCTCGAGGTGTTCTCCTTCTACTACGCGCGGTTGGTGGTCTGCGCCACGCGCGATGAACGCCTGGTGGCCCGGTGGGCCCTCGCCGAAGCGCAACGCGCCGAGCGCTTGCTTCTGGGCGACGAGCGCGCGCTTCCCGCGGTGGCGGCGACGTACTTCTCCGTCATCGACGCCGCTGCACCTCAAGGGCGCAGCATCGCGGGCCGTGGCGAGCGTGGCGGTGCGTTGACCCACCTTGAATGGACGATCGGCATGACCGATTTTCTCGAAGTCTGCCCAAAGATCACCGGGGACCGCTGGCGGCTCGCCAACACCGAGGTGTCAAACGGCCGCATCCGCTTGCACAACGAAACCACCTACAGCTCGTCGGCCAAGGTGGCTCGCCTCCTCCGCGAGCGAATCAAGGCCGCCATCGAAGACGACGCCCTCGGCAAGATGTCGGAAGTCACGGACGACCTCGCAGCGCGGCTGGCCCAGCCCGTGGGCATGGTGCGCAACCTGCTGGAAGCACGGGTGTCGCAGCAGATCGCCTTGACCGGCATCGCCGAGGAAGATTGGCCACCCTGCATGCGCCGCATCATCGCGGACCTCTCCCAAGGCGTCAACGTGAACCACTTTGGTCGGGTCTTTCTCGCGTCAATGGCGTCGACGATGGACCTCCCACGCACCACCACCGTGGATTTCTTCCGAGGTGCACGCGACTTCAGTGAGGGTACGACCAGTTACCAGGTGGACCACGTGTACGACCACAACTACACCCCTGCGGGGTGTGGCAAACTGAAGGTCAACCACAACTGCCCGGTGCTTCCCGGCGACGACCGCTTGTGCGACCGCGACTGGCTCGACCACCCGCTGAAGTACGTCCGCTCCCGTCAGAAGTGGAAGGAGCGGCAGGCCGAGGTGGAGGCGGGCAGCCCCCCTCCGTCAGGGTGAGCCCGAAGCAGCGCGTGTGGCCACGGTGGAAGCGCAGGTTTTGAGCAGGAGAACGTCAACGGCCCAACAGGAGCAGCGCTGCGCATGGACCGAATCCTCGTTCTGACCGTCGATCGGGACGACGACCTTGGCAACAAGACCTCCATCCGTGGTCCGGTCGTTGGTCGGCGTAGCGTGCTTACCGCCGCCCTGAAGTTGGGGATGGCCGACCCTGAGGAAAGCGACACGAACGCCATCCTTGGGGCCTTGGCGCAGTACGACCGTTTGCTTGAGGGAAAATCCGGCGACGACGAAGTCGAGGTCGCGGTGCTGACAGGGGACGAAAAAGTCGGGCAACGCTCCGACCGGGCCATCTCGGCGCAACTGGACGAGGTCGTCAACACCTTCCAACCGGACCGCTGCATTGTGGTCACGGACGGCGCCGAAGACGAGGCGGTGCTGCCCCTCATCCAGTCCCGGGTGAAGATCGAACATGTGGAGAAGATCATCGTCAAGCAATCCAAGGGGATTGAGGGGACCTACTACTACATCGTGAAAGCGTTGGAAGACCCGAAGTGGCGCTCGCGCTTCATGATCCCTGCCGGGCTGATCCTGGCCATCCTCGGCTTCGGCGTCATGCTCCCCGACGCCATTGGGAGCATCGTGCTTGGCGCCCTTCCCTTGCTGACCGGCCTGTACATCTTCGCCAAGGGCGCAGGCATCGACGACAACGTCAACCGCGTGGTGCAGGAAATGAGGGAAAACGCCGATGCGGCGATGTTCACCTCGCTGCTGTGGACGGGCACCCTGTTCAGCGCCCTCTTCGCCTTCGCTGAAGGATGGCGGCAGTATGACCTTCTCACGACCACCGGGCCGGTCAACGCATCGGTGTGGCTCGACACGCTGCACAGCGCCCTGCCGTGGATTGTGCTGGCCTTCCTGACCTCAACCGCCGGCTTCATGCTGCTCCGCATCAAGCGCGGGAACTTCTCAGGTCGGATGATCATCCTCTCGATTTTCGGCCTCGTCGTGCACTCCTTCATCGACTCCTCGTTGAACATCGCGTCCGAGGTGCTCGCCGGCGATTTCACCTTCGAAGTGACGTCCATCCTCAGCGAGTTGACCATGCCGATGATTTGGATCGTCGTGCTCTGGTTCGCCATGACCGTCAACCGCTCCCTCAAGGGTCGCCAACCGTACAGCGTCCCCTACCGTGGAATCTGAGGCCCTACCCGCGCAGGTGCGGGAACGCTTATGCCAGCCACGATGAGGATGAAGCATGGCTGGCGACCATGGCGCATCCACGCTCCTGTTCACCTTTCCAACGATTTTTTTCGGCAGTTTGGCCGTGGCTGGCCTCGTTGCGCTGACGGCTCACAAGCGCATGGGCAGGCTGCCCCGCGTTGGTGAAGCACGCTACGATGTGTTCGTTCTGCTGCTCGGCCTCTGGTGCCTTGCAGGCTTGCTGATCGACGCCTCGGCCCACATTTCCGGCGTCGTGGATGACACCTTCTTCACCGAGTGGCACGCGTTGTGGTACTCCGGTGCCACGGCATACGGGGCCTACATCCTCTATGCCGTGCTTCCCGACGGAGGCCTTGGTGAATTGGCACGAAGGCCCTTCGGCGTGCTGGGCGACCTCGCACCTCAACACCGAGCAGGGGTGTGGGGCATCGTCATCTTCGGCGCTGCTGGGTTTGGTGACATGATCTGGCACGAAGTGCTCGGTGTGGAAAGCAGCATCGACATCCTCCTCTCGCCAACCCACATCGGGCTCTTCGCCGGCCTCACGCTTTCGGTATCGGGGCCCATGTGGTCCGCTTGGGTGGACGCGAAGAGTGGAACGGGGGGCTTTCGGTCCCAACTCTTGCTGGCCTTTGGTGTCGGGGCCGCCTGGACCGTGCTCTTGCTCCTGACACGCTTCAGCCACATGTGGATCGCTCCGTTGGACCAGGTCTGCTACGCCCCAGGGGGGGCGCTCGGCTGCGACGACCGCTACGAGGACGCGCTGCAGTTGGGCCTGAACATGATCTACGTGCAGGCCATGCTGACCTCCGGGGCCTTGCTGCTCTTCCTTCGCCGATGGCAACCTGCACGGGGGACGTTGTTCCTCATCGGAGCCGTCCACGCCGTTGGCGTCTGGGTGTACGCCAACAACGGCCTTGCAACCTTGGTGCAAGGGCTGGTGTGGGCGGTGCTGCTCGAAGGCCTTCGTGGGCTGTGGTTGTCCGGACGGCGGCACCTCTTCATGGCCTTGGCCACCGCAACCCAGGTCATCATCGGCATCGTCTGGGCCCTGCGGGCGCTGCCCAACACGGGGTCGGTGCGCACGTGGACGGAAGGGACGGACCTCCACCTTGTCCCCTACGGTTGGACCGTCCATGCCACCTTTGGCGTCGTGGTGCTCGCCGCGTTCATTGGCGTCATCGCGACCAGCATCGTGATGCCCCCGGACGTGAAGGACGACACCGACGCGTGAGGCCACGGGCCAAGCGCGGGCAAGCCTGAAACCACCCCGAGCGATGAGGTGGTCATGCTCGCACCCGAAGACGTGGCCCGGCTCGCCGGCCTCGACGGATACGACCGCATGCTGGCCATGGACGAGATGGCCCGGCGTTTGGGACGCAGCCTCGCCGAGGTGGAGCAGGCCTTCCTCGCGCAATCCAGCGGAACAACCCAACCCGCACCCGAGTCAGCCGACCTCCCCGCTCCCGCCCCGCCACCCGCACAAGCGGCGGAGCGTCTGGACATGTCCGGCCTGCAGTACGCCTACGACCCAAGCAGGGAAGCCAAGGAGCGTCGTGCTCAGGTGGCGCAGGCCATTCGATGTCCCACCTGTGCTGCCGCCCTCGGCATTCCTGACGTTCGACCCATTCGCGTGACGTGCCCATCATGCGGTGCCGTAACGACCTTCTCCGCGTGAGCGCGGAGTTCTTGGTCGGGGCCAACGCCCCACAACGCATGGAACGGGTCCGACCACGCCTTTGGCCGTACAACCCCGCATCGTCACCGGTGGCGCTGCCTGAGGTCGACGTGCTGTTCACGTCCTCCGAGGTGGTGCCCCTCACCGCTTCAACCACGTCGGCTCCTGACGACGTGTTCGATCTGGACGCGTTGCGGTCGTGGGCTGAAACCTTGCAGGACGACCAAGGGGCACGCCTTGGTGACCTCCTGAACGCCGAAGGAGCGGCACCGCTTGACCAACGTCGCCCCTTCCTGATGCTTGGTGAACTCGCCAATCCGTTCCGACTCGCCAGCCTTCAAGCCGAGGCGGTGCCGATCCTCAGGGTCCGGTTGGAAGGCCTGTGCCGGACGTGGACCGACAGCCAGGACGCGCGTCACATTCAGCCTGGCCTTCATCACGTCACCCTCGCCCGCACCCCCGGCTGGTGGGAGGAAGCACACCTTGGCCTTCTGTCACCAAAGGAAATGAAGCGCTTCACCATGTGGTTGGCCCAGGACCGCCAAGGCGACTGGCGCGGGGTTCGTGTCGCGGAAGGAGGACTTCGCCTCGAACACGCGCCGCTCGACCCTCCGGCGATCGACGACGTCACCTGGGACGGCAGCGTGGAGCGCGTCGAACGGCCCGCTCCGGCCCCGACCGGCGCGGGCATCGACCTCGCTTCGGTGATGGTCCCCGTGCACGCTCGACGGGGCTGTTACGACCACCGAGGTCGTTTGGCGCGCTGCGTTCATCTTCCACAGCGCGCCTTCCACGAGGGCGTCTTCCGGCGTGGCTCCGCCCGGGATTGGAGCGACGTGCTGGACACCTTGGGCTGATGTTGGGACATCCCACGGCATCCCTATTACGGTCAGACGACCATACAACAACGATGCAAGGAAAAGGGAGCCAAAAGGAAGCGCGCTTGGAACGCCTGAAGGACGAGATCCTCACCTACGTGGACGCCAACCCCCACTGCACCGCTGCGGACATCGTCGACCACCTCGCCAACGTTCGCCGCATGCGCAACCACGGCCTCACCGCCCGCAAGGTCGGGTACTTCATTCCCCGGCACCTGAAGGAAGCGATTGCTTTCACGCTTGACGCCACCACGGGCAAGCGCCTCTACACGGTCGCGGCATGACCACGGCACCTTCATGCCCACAGGCCCGATGAGGCAGCATGGTGGAGGCGCCCCGACCGGCCGAGGTCTTCCCGTCGCTGGCAAACCCCTCGCCAGGGTCCGCGCCGCTGTTCCCTGCAGACGAAGCGGTGTGGGCCGTGCTCAACCCCGACCATGCGATGGCCCTGCGACGTCAGGTCTGCGAGGCCATCGAGGCGGGAGCCGGCTTCGTGCCAAGCCACGAGGGGCGCGGGTACACCGTGGACGAATCCCAAGGAC
>JALRLN010000095.1 GCA_023254445.1 Candidatus Poseidoniaceae archaeon
GGACGCCATCACCGAGGGCATCCCGGACGCCATCCCTGAAGCGAGGCCGCTCGACCAGAGCGTCGACCACGCACCTGCGCGCCCTGTCAACCTGACAGCATCCGAACGCGCCCTTGCGTTGCGCAACGCCCTTCGATACCTTCCTGCTCATCATCACGAACACGTGGTCGAGGAATTCCTGGCCGAACTCGACCACTACGGGCGCATCGTGATGCACAGGTACCGGCCGAACGTTGCGATGTTCGCCCGACCGATTGCCGAGTACCGCACTGCGTCCACCCATGCTGCTGCGGTGATGCTCATGATCATGAACAACCTCGACCCGGCCGTTGCTCAGTTTCCTCACGAGCTGGTGACCTACGGGGGGAACGGCACGGTGTTCCAAAACTGGGCGCAATTTCGGCTCGTCATGTCCTACCTTGCTCGTCTTCATGACGCGCAAACCTTGGTCATGTACTCCGGCCATCCACTCGGGATGTTTCCATCCAACGCCGAAGCACCTAGGGTGGTGGTGACGAACGGAATGGTCATCCCGAACCACTCATCAAAGGATGATTTTGCCAGGATGCATGCCCTTGGTGTGACGCAGTACGGGCAAATGACGGCTGGTTCCTACATGTACATCGGCCCTCAAGGCATCGTGCACGGAACCACCATCACGCTGCTCAACGCAGCACGGTTGCACCTCGGTCTCCCACCCGATGGCGACCTGTCCGGCGTCGCCTTCGTGACGAGTGGCCTTGGGGGCATGTCTGGAGCCCAGGCCAAGGCTGCGGTCATCACGGGTGCTGCATGCTTGATCTGTGAGGTGAACCCTCATGCGGCCCACAAGCGCCACGAGCAAGGCTGGCTGTCCGAAGTCCACCACGACCTCGACGAAGCCATCGACCGCTTGGTGGCGGCCAAAACTGCCCGGGAGGCTGTGTCGATCGGTTACGTAGGCAACATCGTGGACGTCTGGGAGCGCTTGGTCGACCGTCAGGTCGCCGTCGAATTGGGGAGCGATCAAACAAGCCTCCACAATCCATTCGCCGGAGGTTACTGTCCCGCGGGGATGACCTACGACGAGGGCATGGACCTCCTTGCCAGCGATCCAAAACGGTTCAAGGACGAGGTGCAAGCCACCTTGCGACGTCATGCCGCAGCGGTTGGTACCATGGCCAATCGTGGCATGTACTTCTGGGATTATGGAAACGCCTTCCTCCTCGAAGCAAGCCGGGCCGGGGCCAACGTGCTGAATCCAGATGGGTCGTTCCGTTACCCCTCGTATGTTGAGGACATCATGGGTCCGATGTGTTTCGATTACGGGTTTGGCCCGTACCGCTGGGTGTGCACCAGCGGGCGCGATGAGGACCTTGCACTGACCGACACGATTGCAGCCGACGTCATCGAACGGCTCCTTGAGACCGCGCACGATGGGAACCGCCGTCAATTGATGGACAACCTCCGCTGGATTCGAGCGGCGGGTGCAAACAACCTCGCCGTTGGGAGCAGGGCCCGAATTTTGTATGCCGATGCCGTTGGCCGATCCGCCATTGCACGCGCGATGAACGAGGCCGTGCGTGACGGTCGATTGCATGGACCAGTTGTGCTTGGCAGGGACCATCACGACGTGTCAGGAACCGACAGCCCGTACCGGGAGACCGCAGACATCCGCGACGGGTCAATGTTCACCGCCGACATGTCGGTGCACAACGTCATCGGCGATGCGAGCCGAGGAGCGACGTGGGTGAGCCTCCACAACGGAGGTGGTGTCGGTTGGGGTGAAGTCATGAACGGGGGCTTTGGATTGCTGTTGGACGGGAGCGCAGATGCGGACCGGCGCGCGGAGTCCATGCTCACGTGGGACGTCGAAAACGGTGTGGCCCGAAGGGCGTGGGCTCGGAACGAGGGCGCGCTGGACACCATCCGAATGGCGATGGCTCGACAACCCGACCTTGTTGTGACCTTGCCCGAACAGGTCAGCGATGAAGACCTCATGCGGTACGTGGGGGACGTCTGATGCGCACCGTCGTGCTCACCGGTGCACAACTGACGTCGTTCGACGTGATGGCCGTTGCACGAAGCGAGGCGTCGGTCCGAATCTCAGAGGCCGCCCTCGAACGCGTTCGTGCAGCACGACGATCGGTCGATGGTATTTTGCAGCGTGGTGAAACCGTATACGGCATCAACACGGGATTTGGGGCCTTGGTCAACACCTCGATTGGACCAGAAGACGTGGAGCGATTGCAGGTCAACCTGATTCGATCACACGCAACGGCCCTCGGAAAACCGCTATCCATTGTTCGCACCCGGGCCATGATGACCGTACGGCTCAACTCCCTCGTCAACGGACACTCCGGGGTGCATGAAGACCCGTTGCACCTCATGGTTGACCTGTTGAACGCTGGCATCACGCCCGTTGTTCCGCACCTCGGAAGCCTCGGAGCAAGCGGAGACCTTGCCCCTCTCTCGCACATGGCGCTCGTTTTGATTGGTGAGGGCGAGGTCTGGCACAACGGTGTTCCCTCCCCTGCGTCGGACGTCCTCCAGGAGGCTGGGTTGACACCTATCCGTTTGCGAGCCAAGGACGGGCTGTCCCTGATCAACGGCACCAGCCTGATGTCGTCCTTGCTTGCTGAGGCTGACGTCCTGCTCCACCACCTGCTCCCAATGGCCGACCTGATCCTGTGCGGGGCCCTCGAAGCGCGACGATGTTCGATTCGTCCATTCGACCCGCGTATCCACGCCGTGCGGCCGCACCCGGGTCAACGGAAGGTCGCGGCTCGTGTCACGCGTTGGATGGAGCAATCAGCCAACGTCGCCGACCACGCGGACTGCGACCGGGTGCAGGACCCGTACTCCTTCCGGTGTGCAGCCCAAGTGCACGGCGTTTCTGCCGAACGTTATGATGCGCTTTCCACCACCGTTCGCATTGAACTCAACGCGGTCACGGACAACCCGCTCATTTTTCCCGACCCCGCCTCGCCAGGACCTCACGAGGTCATCAGCCAGGGAAATTTCCACGGGGAAATCCTCGGTCAGACGGCGGACGCCATGGCGTTAGCGCTCTTCGAGCAGGCGTCCATGTCCGAGCGACGAATGGACCAGATGTTGGACCCTGCTCGATCCGGTGGGCGGGCATTCCTCGCCCATTCTTCCGGGCTTGAATCAGGTTTGATGATTGTGCATTACGTGGCCGGTGCCGCTCTTTCCGAGATGCACGGTGGCGTGTTGCCGCGGAGTGCGTTCAGCACCGTCACCTCCGGGGGACAAGAAGACCACGTGTCCATGGGAGCAACCGCGTGTTTCAACCTCCTCCACGTGATCGAACGATTCGTTGACGTGCTCGCTTGCGAGGCGCTGATTGCGTGCGAGGCCATAGAGGACCTCCCGGTGCAGCCTTCTCAGGCGGTGCAAACGCTTCACAAGCAGGTGCGGTCCGTGGCCGATCCGCTGACGGAAGACCGCTCGACAAGCAGCGACCTCGAGTCGATCGGGGCCGCCCTTCGCGCTGGTTCGTGGCATGCCTTGGTGCAGTCGCTGCATCCAGAACCGTGACTTATTCCAGAGCCTCACGTTCAAGGTTATCCAAGCTTGACGCGATGTCAGCGAGGCCTGTGAGCTGGCGCAACCGGAACCTGTCCCGTTCGACGTGCTTCGGTTCAAGGGCATGGGCGCAGGCATCGAGACGTCGCTCGAGGTCGATGGCGAAACGGACGCGTTGCTCGACGTCGCGGTACAGGGTTTCCATGCGGTCAGGTTCCGCATCGAGCGCTGGTTCCAGGTCGGAGACATCGAACCCCATCCTTCGCCACTGAAGCAGCCGTCGCCGAAGTGCGTCAACGCTGAAACCCGGCGGCAACGTTGTGAGGTGTTGGACGCCCTCGTCCACCTCAGGTTCATCGTTCGGGAATGGCTCTGGAACAGACGCCTCTGGCTGTGCAGGAGCGGCAACCTTCTCCTGCACGGTCGCGTCTTCGACCAGCCAAGGAGCAAGGGTCAACCATTGGGCCACAACGTGGTCGCTGTTGGACGCTGCATCAACCACCAACAACAGGGGCGGACCGTTCTGTTCAGAGATCGTATCATCCACGCGCAACAACCACTTCGTGATCTCCGAACCGCTCAGGCCGTCTGGCAAGGCGTCAAGCACGATGGTGTCGTGCGATGCGATGGCATCCTGAACCGCACGAAGCAGGCCATCAGCGTCAACTGGGACGCGATCGGGGCCCGGGCGGCGCGTGCACCAAAGCACGGACATGTGGAGGTCTTCGTTTGAGGTGGAGGGCCATGCATCCGGCGACCGGGTGAACACGACCGGTCGTCGAAATCCGTGCTCAAGGACGAACCGCTGGACGTCGTGAACGGCATGCGAAGGACGTACGGCGTGGAGGCGCGTCCGTCCCATGCACTTCCCCCGTAGGGCCTCGTCCTTGCCCATGAATGATTATATCGTCGCTTGATGTGCGTCAAAAGGGGACCACCATGTCGACGAACGAAGGCCATGAACAGAGCATGGCGGCCTGCGGCGGGTGCTCCGCAATCATTCCCATCGATTCCACGTCGTGCCCAGAGTGCGGCATCCGCCTTGGTGGGGAACAGCAGCGCTGGGAATGTGGTGCGTGCGGTGAATTGTTCGACCACGAGCCTCGTTCCTGCACCTCGTGCGGCGTCGTGTTTGTCGCGGATGACGTTGTGCACGTCCTTCGTGCGTGGCTGGACGACAACGGCATGTCCGTGATGGACTTGTTTGGGCGCTTCGACACCAACGGCGACGGCGTCATTGATTCCAGCGAACTGAAAGAAGGACTGTTGGCGCTCAACCTTGCCGCGCTGCCTCCTGAGCAGGTGGATTTGCTTGTGCGCGCCATCGATGAAAACGGCGATGGCAGCATTGATCTGGGCGAGCTTGAGGCGACCCTCGCGTCGGACGATGTATCGCTGGGAGAGGAGCAGGACGGGTCGTCCTCGACGCTGGACTTCAACGAAAACGTGCTCGAGCGCGTGATGGCCAACCATGGAATTGGAGTCGAAGAGCGGGAGGCCTTCTTGGAACACGCCTCGACCTTCAACGACGATGGCAACACGTACCTGAAAAAGGACGAACTTGAGAAGGCCGCATCATCTTGGGCTTCAACGAAGGCGGTACCACCGCTGGACGATGCATTAGAAACGGCAGACGACGAGGCTGGGGGGGACGAATTCGAGGGTTCGCCCGAGGACGACGATGAGGTCTCAGATGTCGACATTGAAGATGACGTCGAAGCAGACCAACCTCCACCTGAGCACGCCCCGGCGGCCGAGGACGATGAGGCTGAGGTCATTGACGATGCTGATGAGGACGATGATGCGGAAGACGAAGGCACCGAAACGTACGGTGGCGACGAGGCTGATGACGTTGATGAGGCAGACGACGATGCTGACGATGAGGTCAGCGAAGAATCGGTCGTTGGTTCAGATGATGAGGACGAC
>JALRLN010000096.1 GCA_023254445.1 Candidatus Poseidoniaceae archaeon
AAGGTTGGTCATGTTGCCGTCCATGTACGAATGGATATCGTGTTCAAAGGTCCAGCCGCTGTTGTTTTCGACGACGGAAGCCAGCAAAGCCTTCGAGGCACCGCTGTCCGGCAACCGCGGGCCAAGGCTGACTTGCCAAGCAATGCTTTCGTTCATGCGAGCACCGTCGCTCATCAGGTCCGGCCAAGCCTCGCACATCGCCTCCATGTCGGGGACTTGAGCACCCACATGTGGAAGCATGAGCAAGAGCAGGACGGGAACAACCCTGCGGAGCATGCCGTGACGCGTGGCCTGCCCACGCTTAAATACCATACTTGGGGAGGTCTTGATGTCGTCGCAGTGTGGCGATTCGGAGGTTGTGGACATGTCTGAATCCTGCTCCACTCGTTCCTACAGGGCTCTGGCTTTGGCCCTGCTCATGCTGCTCTCCACGACGGTGATGCCGACCGTTGCTGCTTCACCCTCTGGCGACGATGAGCCGCCTGCAACATCCCAACCTTCGGATCGCCTTCCCGACGAGTGGATTGAGGCTGCATCCCTTGATGGATTCACGGGGGACTTTGCCCGACCGTACCTGCTCATTGACGAATCCGAGCCTGTGGTGTCGGCGACCCCCTACCTGCGACAACAATGGGTCGAAGCCGGCCGCCCAGGGCTCGTCGAACCCGCGTCAAGCACCTCCGGACGCGCGTGCACCCAACACGTGGTCGGGGACCAATTCAACGTCCCCTCCTCGGGAGGAAGCATCTCCGTGACCGTCGCGAAGACCACGGCCAGCGTTGCATTTCTGGTACAGACGGGCCGGACACTGAGTTCGACGGTGCTCCAGAACCTCGCCTCGACCTGGGACCAGACGATCTATCCCACCCTGACCACATACTACGGGAAGGATTACGGCGACGGCCGAGGTATCGCACCGCCGGACGTCGACAACAACTGCCAAGTCGAAATCGTCGTGTACGACATCGACGGCCAGTACAACATCGGCGGCTACTTTGCGCCGAGCCTCGCCTCCCAAGGCGAGATGGTCTTCGTGGACTATGCGGACATCACCTTGACGTGGGGCCGTTCCATCATCGCGCACGAACTCCAACACTTGCTGCACAACGCCCTCGATCCGTACGAGAACCTGTACATCGACGAAGGCAACGCTGACGTGGCGATCTACCTCTGCTTTGGTGCGGACAGCACGCTTCGCGGGCACGTGAACGGCTGGACTCAGGCCAGCGAGCTCTCCGTACGCTGGTGGAACCAGCGAAACGCAGACTATGGCGCGGGCTTCATGCTCATGATGTACCTCGTGGACCACCTTGGCGGTGGCCCTGCGATGCGACAGTTGGTGCAAGACAGCGCCACCGGCGGTGCAGGGATTTCCAAATTGGCCGCCGCGCCAGCAAACGGGAACGCAGGAGTGATTGGACGAACCATGGAGGAGGTCTTCGCGAACTTTTCTGTTGCCGTGACGCTGGACTCCGACCAAGGGGTCTACGGGTATTCGAACCTCGACTTGAACCCCGCCTGCTCCAGCGGGGGCTTCTGTCGTGCACAACCTGCGGACACCAACAGCGATTGGTCGCAACCGTACTCCACCACGGGGCACACCATGGAAGGATGGGGCATTCGTTCGTTCAAACTCACCCCGGGCGCTGCTTCGCCCGCCCCCCTTACCCTTCGTGTGACCGGTGACCGTGCCGATTTCGATGGCGTTGTGGTCACGAGGGCAGCCTCCGACGGGCTGTTGTCGGTGACGGACCTAAACTTCGCGTCCTCGGTTGCGACAGGCCTGGTGCCCGGCTTTGGGAACCTCACCGACGAGGTTTGGGTGATCGTCTGGCTCGCAAGCAGTGCCGCCGACTGCGATTACACCAGTTGCGGACCGAGTTATCCAACAGGGACCATCGACCTTGAGGCCGCTCGGATCACATCGCCGGCGACCATCGATACCGGGAACATCACCACCTCGGACCGTGATGGCGACGGCCTTGCCGATACCGTACAGGTGGACTTCGATGTGCTCTCCAACGCCTTCTTCGAGGACCTCGACGTTGAGGTGAACGTTCGGGACGGCTCAGGTGCCATCGTGGACGGCCTCACCACGCGGGTGGAAGCCGGAGGCGGGGAGGCCGTCACCTCTTCGGTCTGGTTCACGCCAAACATGGACGGGTTGTACAGCTTCGACCTGACCATGCGTGATGTGCTCGGCAGCCGGGTGGATGCGGTCACGAGCGGTGTGGTCAACCTGTCAAACATGGCCCCGGTTGCCGATGGTAACGTCTCCTCCAACAGGACGCTGTCATGGAACGACGTCGCCTTCTCCGGCGACGGCTTTGATGCGTGGGGCTTGTCCTTGGAAAACAACACGCTGCCGTACTTCGACGCCCCCGTGGCCTACGCTTGGGACTTCGGGGACGGCGAAACGAGCGGTCTGAAATCACCGGTCCGTGCATACGAACTCCTCGGCGAGTACAACATCAGCCTGCGGGTCCGGGACATCGGCGGGCGTTGGTCGGCCACGGACGTGATGAACATCACCGTGGTGGACGATACCGAACCCTTGCCTGTGCTCGCCATCAACAATCAGGTGCTTGGTGCAAGCATCAGCGTGATGGTGGATCAACGCATTTTGTTCTCCGCAGGAAGGACCACCGACAACGTGCCCACCCCCCTTCTTGAGTTCACATGGGACTGGGGTGACGGCTCGCAAGACAGCGGCTTGGGGCTCTATAGCGCCGACCACGCCTGGACGGACATCGACGGGTCCAACGAGACCTTCGACCTCATGCTCACGGTGTTTGACGGCGTGAACACCGGGGTGCTCAACCTGACCGTCGTCGTGAACAACCGCTTGCCCGTCCAGATCGAGGCTGGCCCCATTCGTACCGTCACGCAAACCCCGACCGTGATGCCGCTGGTCTTCGAAGACCTTGACGGGAGCATCACAACGTGGAGTTGGTCCTTCCCGGGTGGCGTCCACCTCGGGACGGGTCCGGTGGACCGTGAATCCGACTTCAATACCGTCTCCGCCGGGACCTCGCAACCGACCGTGGCCTGGGAGCGCGCCGGGAACTACACCGTGCAGGTCGACGTTGTGGACGACGACGGGGGGGCTTCGACGGCGGTCCTCGCTGTGATCGTGGAGAACCAACGGCCCACAGCGTCGTTCACCGTTCGTGAAGCATCATCGACGGTCTCTCTCGACCTGCTCTCCACAAGCATCCTGCCGGATGTCCCCTACATCTTCGATGCTCGTTCAAGCAGTGACCCAGACGGGCTTGTCGGTGACGTCAGCGACCTGACCTTCAATTGGTCCTTCCCCGACGGTACGTTCCAAGAGGTGGTTCAGCCTCGGTTTTCCTTCACGACGCCCGGAACCCATCGGGTCACCTTGGTCGTTGTCGACGCAGACGGGACCGAGAGCGCACCACGGACGGTCAGTTTCGACGTGATCAATCCCGTGCCCATCATCGAAGTTCGCATCCTTGAAGCATGGCTCAACGGGAGCATGATCGACGTCTCCACGCCCTTCGACGGCGATGCTGGAACGACGGTGCTCCGGCGCACCTTTGGCAACGACGGCGACACGTACGCCATCCCTGGAACCCTGCTGTACTTCGATTCCGACGGCACCAGGGACGGTGATGCCCGCTTCGAGGGGCGGCTCGTTCCCCTTGAGCCCTCCTCTCCGGATTGGAATGGCCTCGTGGAGTACGTCTGGGACTTCGGCGATGGAAGCGCATTGGTGCACGAGGCTTCGCCATGGCACGCCTACGCTGAACCCGGGGTCTACACGGTCACGCTGACCGTCCGGGACGGCCACTTGACGGGCGATGTGACGCGCGCCCGCTTCACGGTTCACGTTCAAGCGGCGCCGACGATTGACCTCGTCCTCACCCCCGACGACGCCATTGCAGGGGTGGGGGAGAACCTCGACGTGATCGTCACCTGGGCCGACTTTGACGAAGATGGCTCGCTGTGCCGTGACGACGACGTCAACGACGGTTCAATGGAAGATTGTGACACCATGATCATGTCCGGCGTGACCGTCCAGTGGGACTTCGACCTTGACACCGACGAGAACAACGATGGCGACCCCACCAACGACTGGGTTGACCCCTTGTCCGAGGATTCTTTCCGCACCTTCGGCCTCTGGGAATCGCCCGGACGCTACACGGTTCGAATCGTGGCGTGCGACGAAACGGGCCAGTGCGACAGCCGAGATGTCGACGTTGAGGTCGCTCCAGAGGCGACGCTGCCCCCCTCCCTCTCCGATTTCTCTCGCGAGGACTGGGCTGCCTGGTTCCGCTCCCTCGGGGCAGACGCCGCGGTGTTCCTCGCGCTGGTCATGACGGCCTTGGTGCTCGGTTGGTTCGTCATGCGAACGCCCACGGAGGACGAAGAGGAGGCGACAAAGGGCGCCGAGGCGTACGCCGACGTGGAACGCGTGGAGGTCAACGGGATGATGGGCATCGACGATCACAAAGCCCCTCCCGCGCCTCGT
Organism: Candidatus Poseidoniaceae archaeon; assembly: GCA_023254445.1. Lineage (GTDB taxonomy): Archaea > Thermoplasmatota > Poseidoniia > Poseidoniales > Poseidoniaceae > MGIIa-L3. The sequence continues at coordinate 4,499 of JALRLN010000096.1, forward strand.
ATTTTGCGCAAAGAGGAACGACGGGACGAGGCCAGCGGGTACATCCGCCCCCTCAGGCGACGTTGATGGTCATGTCCAAAGGCCTCGCCTGTGCATCGCCGGCCATGGGGTCGAGGCGCCGCGTGCGTGGGGCCCTCGGCATGTGGTTTCTGCTCACCCCCTTCCTCGTGGCGATGGTCGTCGTTCCCAGCAGCGTCGCAGCGGTCGGCGTCGAAGCATGCGGAAGTGACCTTGCTGAGCCTCGGTGGAACGCGACCGTAGAGCGGTTGGCGCTCACCCCGGCGATGACGGGCTACTATTCCCCGTACGACGAGGTGTGGTTTGACGAAGACGTCGCTGTTTCAAGCGATTCGAAGGAGGCTGGCGTGGCCCTTGACCCGTCCCTTCACCCCGAAGAAGATTGGATGTCAGCATGGGGGCAGGGCAACCGAATCTCCCCGCTCACCACATCGTTGGCCACGGTGATGGGGGTGGGCAACGACAGCGCTGGCGTGTTGAGGCTCAACCTCTCTTCAGAGCATCGAACCACCTTTTGTGTGTCGTTGACAGGGGTCGATGCCGATGGTCAGGTCGTTCCCGTGAAGGCTGATGTGTATTTGCTCACCGACGCCGAATTTGACAGGTACCGCACTTCGTACCAGAACGCCCATGGCGGCGGGTGGTGGTGGGACTCAAGCGTTGGTGAATTGCTCTCTGAGCGTGCTCCTGAGTTGCGTCGATACGATCCACTCGGATGGACGACCTACCGTGACGTTCATGCCTACGAAGGCGTGAACAGCGTAAGTTTCAGCCTGTCGTTGGACCGGCCTGAAGTTCGGACCTCGTTCGTGGAGGGTGAATCGTGGGATTCCTTCCACCTCGTTATTGACACGTGGGACAACGGGCATGGGGCGGACATGG
>JALRLN010000097.1 GCA_023254445.1 Candidatus Poseidoniaceae archaeon
CGAGGCGCTGGCCGCGCGGTGGGCCAGTTCCCCAGCGAAGCGCACCTCAAGGTCGTGCTCGCCTCGGGCCATGTCCATGCTGACAGGAACGGTCGCCACCCACGAGCCGTCGGGGAGGGTGACCGCCGTGGCCACGACCTGCCCGTCGAGCAGCACATCGAGCGTTCGGCCACCGAGGCCGGCCTGCGCCGCATCGTCCACGTCGTAGAGCCGACCGGACAGGCGCCACAGGTCACCGCGGGTGGCCTCAGCGCCGGCATCGAAACCGATGGTAACGGCGCTGCGGTGGGAGAGGTAGAAGGTCGCGTTGCCTTCACCGGAGCGGTACCAACCCTGAGCATCGACCGTCGCGATCATCGTCTGGTCGCCGAAGGCGAAGATGTCGGGGACAATCCACGTGGTGCTGAAGTCGCCGTTCTCGTCCGTGACCACGCCGGCGATCTCCACGCCATCCACGCTCAGGACGAGCACGTGCCCCGGAAGTCCGGTCAAGGTGTTGTCCTGAACAAAGCCGGTGATCTGCACCGCATCGCCCACCGCGACGATGTCGGGGAGCGTGACGTTCACGAGGATTTGCGCGTAGACGTTCCACGAACCGGTCGCGTTGCTCGGGAGGTAGAGCGAGGTGCCGGTGAAGCGGACCTCAAGTCCCGTCGGACCGAGCGGTTGGGTTCGTGGCACAGGGTGTACGGCGGTGAAGGTGCCGTTGGCGTCGGTGGTCACGTCCGTGATGTAGACACCATCGAACCAGACCTCGAGCGAGAGGCCGGGCAGCGGGTCGTCCACCTGCGAAAGCAGGCGGCCGGTCACGGTCATCGTTGCTTCACGGTCGACGTCACCGCTGCCGCGCGTCAGGACGACCTTGGTCGGCATGCTGACGTTGAAGTCGACGTCCGTCTGGCTTGGCAGGTAGTACTCGGGGTTGGCGGGGTCACCCACACCGATTGGGTCCACCCAGTCGCGGCCACCCTTGAACTGCACCGCAATGACGTGCGCGCCGGGATCCGTGTCCTGCGGCAGGGTCCATCCAAGGGTGAAGGCACCCGTCGTGGCGTTCGTTTCCACGCTGGAAACGGGGATGCCGTCCACGAGCAGGTGCACGATGCCCAAGGTCGGAACGCCGTTCTCGAGGAGGGGGAGCCCGAAGTCGTCGAGCAAGGTGCCACGCACGACAAAGGCGTCCCCGGCCACGAGCGTTTCAGGCGCCTCGGTGATGGCAATCTCGGTCGCACCGAGGACGACGAAGCGCGTCACGGCCTCGTCCCCGACGAGACCGGTGGTCCCGGCCAAGCCGGCGTAACTCGCGTTGAGGCCGACCTCACCAACGCTGAGGTTGGCGGGGACGGTCATCTCAGCCTCGGCCAATCCTTCAGCGTCCGTGGTCAGGGTCAGCGAGACCGGCGGGCTGAGGAGGCTGCCGTCGAGCGGCGCAAGGGTCACGATGACCTCCGCACCGACGACAGGAGCGCCGGTGTTGTCGTTGAGGCGAACGCGCACGGTGAGGTTCTCACCACGCTCGGTGCGGTCGTTGAGCGAGGGGGCCCCGAGCCCATCGAGGGTCGGCTTCAGGAAGAGCAACGTCGTCGTCCCACGGCTGTCAAACTGCCCGCTGTCGTTGGAGCCGACGTACCAGTTGACGCCCGGTACGTAGGTGGCGCTCAGCGTGTGGTTGCCGCGCTCGAAGGCCTGGGCCAAGGTGATGCTCGCGTTCCACGTCCCGTCAGCGCCGATGGCGCCGCCGGTCACGGTGAAGCCGGTGGGCACACCGTCGATGGCGAAGAGCACGTTGGCGGGCAGCAGGCTCCCGTCGCGGTTTTGCAGACCGGAGCCGTTGTCGCTGACCACCGAACCCGTGACGGTGAAGGCTTCGCCTGCCGCTGGATTCGTCGCGATGGGGTCAACGACCAGCACCGTCAGGGAACGGACCGTGATGGTGGTCAAGTTGCCTTGCGTGCCAACAAGGTCGAAACTCCCGTTGTAATGGAACTGCACCGTGATGATGCCAAGCGGATGATCGGGGCCAAAGAGGTGCGAGGCGTTGGCGTAGCCTTCCCCGTCGGTGACCACCGTTTGCGACCACGTCTCGTGCACCTTGATGGCGACGTCACGGGCCCCGAGTGGGGTGAACATGTCGCTGGATTCCACGAGCCGAGCCGTCAGGTCAACGCTGTTGCCACGGTTGACGATGATCGCGTTCCGGGGCTGCATCTCTTCGAAGCGCGTGGTGCCCATGACCAGGATGTCTGCGGTCGAGTTGTCCGTGAGGTAGAAGGGGGAACTGTCGGGGATGACCTCGACCACCAGCGTGCGGTTGCCACGGGTGGTGCCGTCGTTCAGCACGTCGCTGCGGAGGGTCAGTGAGAAACTGCCGTTCGCCGCGGTCTGAGCGCCGGTGATGAGCAACTCGTCCGGCACGTCCTCCCAGTACGCGTCCAACTTGACGCGACCGTTGAGGGCCCGGGTGGTGTTGTCGGCGTCGAGCACGCGACCCGTCACGGTGAAGGGGCTGTCGGCAACAACGGTGCTCGGCACCGAATCAAGGACGACGATGGAGAGCGTTTGCACCGTGACGTTGACCACGCTGGTGTTGCCAAGGTGCCGCCGGTTGCCGAGTTGCAGCGCCGCGGTGATGTCGTCGGCGACGACGACGGTCACGTCGTACCATCCAGGGCCGAGTCCGCTCACGGTCCACTGCAAGGTGGCGTTGCCGTCCGCAAGGGTTTGGCTGGAACCGAGCGAGGTGTTCGCGCCGCCGTAATCGAGGACCCATTCCACCGTCGAGCCGTCGAGGTCCGAACCGTCCGCGACGTCGGTGATGTGGGCGCGGAGGTCGATGGTGTCGTTGATCAGCGCGACAATCTCAGGTTGCTGAGGCATCACCACGACCTCCGACTCAATCCCCCAGTTGGTGCGGATGCCGCTCGGTGGGCCTGTCGGCCCGGCAGGGTCGACAAACTCGTAGTAAACCCCGCCCGCAGGCGCCATGGCGCCGAAGTCGGCGAGGAGTTCAATCTCGTACACGCCGCCCGCGAAGACGGTTGGTGCCGTGATGTTGAGCGAGAAATCACCGGTGGTCGTGTTGAGCATGCCCACAGCGAGGTCAACGGGGCCGTTCGTGGTCAGCAGCAACACGGTCAAGGCCGAGGCGTTGTCCACGACCCGCGTCCCGTGCACGGCATCGGAGATGTTCCCGTAGACCACGGTGCTGTTGCCGAGGTGCACCCACTCGTCGAGCAGGGTGAGGTTCCAGGAAATTTCCGCCTTGACCCGCATCGTTGAATTCCACGTGGACGGCACGTAGTCTTCAGAGCCTTGGAAGTCAATGGCGAAGGGATAGTCGCCGGCGAAGAGGTTCGGGTCGAGGTTCCAACTCGGGGTGAGTTGGTTCGAAGCGGGGTCGACGAGGCTGGCCACCACGCTGCCGTTGAAGATCACGTCGAAGGTGCCGCCCATGGTCAATCCAACCGTTGCACCACGGTGGTCCTGCGCCTCGATGAGGACGTTCGTCGCCTCACCACGGAGTTGCGATTCCGACATCATGGTGAAGTTGTAGATGCCGCGCAAACGGTACGGCGCACCGGCCGTGAAGTTCTCGATGTCGGTGGTGGGCAGCGTTGAGGGCACGAAGCGCAGGCGAGGCTCGACACCGCCTGCCGCGAGCGGCACCAGCATCGGGTCAAGCGTGTGCTGCACCGCGAACGAGCCGTTCACGGTGACGTTGAACACCTCGACCCAGCCGTTTCCGGTGTCGAGTTCGCGCAGGGAGAAGATGAGGGACCCGTTCATCGCGGTTGGCGTGGCACCAAAGGACTGCACGGTGCCGTTGATCCAGACGTCGTCGCCCAAGTCGAGGACGCTGGAGTTCAAGCCTGGGCCTTCGAGGGTGGCGGTCAGGTTTGGCGCGTCCCGCACATCGAGCACGAGGTTGGTGGACGTCGGCCGAAGGTGAGGACCGGTCGGCGTGATGGGCAGCGAGGTGTCCGTCCATCCAGAGAAACCGAGCGTGGCGCTGATGTTGGTTTTCGCTTCCAGTTCATCCAGCGTCAGGTCGAAGGACCACGAACCGTCTGGGTTGACGGGCGTCGTGAGGTTCACCGAGCCGTCCACAGAAGACGTGAAGGCCAGCCAAACCTCGAGCCCGCTCAGGTCCTCAAAGATGGCCGTGGGCATTTGCTCGGGCTCGAGCGCACCCGAGATCTCCGTCGTGGCTCCTGCGCCAACGATCGGCGCGTTGAGCGGCGTTGGCGCGAGGTGCGACAGGATGGAATCGTCGGTCACGTTGACCGTGGCGTCCATCGTGATGCCACCGTTGGCCACGTAGCCCTGCTGTGCGTGTTGGATCACGACGGCCCCAAATCCAGGAGGGATGGCCATGGAGGGGCTCCCGTTCATGACGAAGTTTCCGTTCTGGTCCGTGATGCTGCTCGCAATCTGCCGGTCGGGGCTGGCCGCGATGCCCGGCACGTCGCCGGCCTCGGCGAAGGGGACGAGGTAGGCGATGACCGGTTGGTCAGGGATGGGGGTGCTGTTTTCGAGGTAGCGAACCTGACCGGTCAGGTTGAACCAGACGCTCCCGTCACGGTCCCAGGTCAGGGGCGTGAGGCTTTGATTGACGATTTCCAGTTCCTCGGGATCAGGACAGGCGTCGAAGGGAATCCACCCCAAGTCGGTGTTGCCGTTCGCAGCGTCCTGCTGCAGGTGCACCTCGGCCCATACCGTGCGCTGGTTGCTGGTGATGGCGTAGCCGTTGCCGGTCCACGACCCGCCGAGGTACCCGCTGACCATCCGCGTGGGCAGACCGGCCAGCCGGGCCATCGTCACGTAGGTCGTCGTGAACTCCTCACAGGTCCCCTCACGGGCCACCTCGAGCATGTGGACCGCAACGTCCTGATCACCGGGCACGCCGGATCCGTTGTAATTGCGCTTGAATTCCGTCGATGCGTTGCCCTCGAGGAGGAAGGTAGCAAGGGCATCGGCGATGCTCCACGCGTCCGTCGCACCGCTGTCGCTCACCACGCCGCTGGTGATGTTCATCACGACGGACCATGGGTGGGAGGCGTTCTCCATCCGGGGGTCAACCGCCAAGGCGTAGAGGTCACTTTGGTTGGCGATGGTCGTGGAGGCGAGGGTGGCCCAGTCGAACCAGTACTCCGGCTGCAAGGCGATGAGGGTCTCCAGCACACCCGCCGTCACGGCCACGTTGAACGTGTCGTTGGTCCGGCTGAGTTCTGCGCTGGCGTCCGTCCAGAAGGAATGGTTCACCGTCGATGCGGGCAGCGGTACCGCGGCACCGTCAACAAGGCCGAGGTTGTACACCATGTTCCACGTCACCGTGTCGTTGGCAAAGGTCAGGTCCGCAAGGCCTGAGGTGTTCTCGATGTTCGCCA
>JALRLN010000098.1 GCA_023254445.1 Candidatus Poseidoniaceae archaeon
TCCCCCGTTGACCTTGACGTCCTTGCCATCGCGCTCGACGGTGGACACGAATTGGTCACGGACGATTACCGGATGCAGAACACGGCGAGGAAGGCCGGGTTGGTGGTTCATGCCTTGGCGACGACGGGGGCGCGAGAGGTGTGGTCATGGGTCTGGAGATGCGTTGGATGCAGAAAGGAGCACGATGTGGCCTCGGATGCCCCCTCCGCGCGACGCGGCAACGGTCCAGACTGCGATGTGTGTGGAAGTCCGACCCGGATGAAGCGGCGCCGTGGCTGATTCATTCCTCGGCCTGTTCGAGGGCGTCCACTTTGCGTTGAAGGTCGGCGGGGTCCATGCCAGAGGGGTCGAGCCCGAGGGCCTTGGCCCGCTCGACGAGTGCGACGTCGGGCGTCATCCCACCGGCTTCAAGGTCCGCGACGGTCCGTGCTTCCCTCGGCAGGCGGGTGGCTTCGTCGAGTCCACGCTGGAACTCGCCCTTGCTTCGGCCGAGGGCGTTCGCCATCTCGGGCAGGCGCTTGGCACCGAAGAGCAAGAAGAAGACCACGATGATGATCATGACCTCGGTGCCGCCAATTGCCGCCATGTCGCTCAACCTGTGCTGTGTCCCCGTTCGCTTGAAGCCTTCGCGGCACCGATGGCCACGCCGTTCGGTCTGATGGGTGTTCAGCCCCCGGACACCGGGGGCAGCAGCGCGACTTCGACCGGTGCGTGGATTTCGGTTGCCGCGTCCACATGGGTGCCGTCGACGGCCAGCGCCATGCCCATGCTCAGCCAGTCCTCAAGCCCAAGGTCGACGACCAAGCGGTGCAGGGACGTCCCGGGCGCCACCTCTCGGACGTGATGCCGCCCACCAAGGCGTTCCCCAACGGGGCCAAACGCGAGCAAGCGAACCTCGACCATGACACCCGGTCCCCTCCGCGTCTTGATAAACGCGCGCTGAGGTCTGCAGAACGTGACCGCCGCCCTCCGTGCCTCAGGCCTCTGGAAGGTGTACCCCAGCGCCGAAGGAGGTCACGTTGAGGCGGTTCGAGGCATCGACCTCGAGGTGCAGCATGGGGAAATGGTGGCCATCACGGGTCCGTCGGGGTGCGGGAAGACCACGTTGCTCAACGTCTTGAGCGGCCTCGACCTTGCTTCAGCAGGCCATGTTGAAGTTGAAGGCGTCTCGCTCACCGGTTTGAACGACGAGGCGCTCACTCGACTCCGGGGGGCTCGCCTTGGCTTCGTGTTCCAAGCCTTCAACCTCCATCCGGTGCTCTCCGCGCTCGAGAACGTCGAAGTCCCCTTGCTGCTCGCCACCACACCTCCTGAACACGTGAGGGACACGGCGCGTCGTGCGCTGAGCGACGTGGGGCTGGCGGACCGTGCGGACCACTTCCCCGCTATGCTGAGCGGAGGCCAACAACAACGCGTGGCGGTGGCTCGGGCCATTGTGCATCGCCCGTCCATCGTGCTCTGCGACGAGCCGACAGGCAACCTCGACACGCGGACAAGCGCAGACGTGCTCGACCTCATGCAAGGGTTGTGTGCGTCCGAAGGCATGACCTTCCTGATCGTCACACACGACGACAACGTGGCTGCTCGGTGCCATCGCACGCTTCGCATGATGGACGGTAGGTTCCTTGCTGACGTGGACGAGGAGGAGGCGTGATGGTCCTTCTCGAGGTCGGTCTTTCGGTCGGCCTCGGGACCGTGCTCGGAGCCGCGGCCCTGCTCGGACTTCGTGACCGCGCATGGTGGCTCTCGCTTCTCGTGCTCTTTGGACCGGCGGTGGACGCAGGGCTCGCCGCATGGGCCGGGGTGTGGCTCGGCTTGGGCCCGGTGCTGTCGGTCTTGCTCGGGCTGCTCACGGGCCTTCTTTCCTCGTTGCTCATCCCCGCCATGCTGGTGCCACGTCGTGGCCTCGGCGCACGGCTCGCGGTTCGGGGTATCGTGACGCGCCCCCGACAGGCGGCCTTGTTGGTGCTCGCGCTGGTGGTCTCCTCCTCCATCATCTCCTCCTCCTTGGTGGTTGGCGACAGCCTCGACGCCACGGTCAGCAGGCAAGTGGAGGCGGTCTGGTCGGAAACGGACCTCGTGCTTCAGGGCAGGGACCCGGTGACGGCGCAGCCTGTGCCGCTGAACGAAGCGTTCTGGACGGACGTCGCCGAAGGGGTGGGCAACGTCACGGATTCCAAAGGTGCTCCACTTTTCGACGGCGTACGGGCGACATGGGCCATGTCGGCGGCCGTTCAGGGCCCCACCGGCCAAGCCCTCCCCTCGGTCGGCTGGTACGCGCAACGGTCGCTGCTGGCACAGGATCCATGGCCCCCGCTTCGGGCAGGCCCAGACCTGCTGACGTACGAGACCCTCGGTCAGATTTCCACAGCGACAGGGCGACACGAAGTCGCAATCACGCAGCCCCTGGCCGACGAACTCGGCCTCGTTCTCGGTGACCAACTCAACATCTCGTGGTCCGCAGTGGAAGACGGCGTTGCCATCCGGACGTCCCTGACCGGCCACGTTCAAGCCGTCCTGCCCACCGTCGGGGGCGCCGCCATCGGTGGGCTTGACCAGCCCGCTGTCTTCACGTCCTTCGACGTTGCACGCTCCGAGGGCGGTGGGCATGCGACCTCCCTCCATCTCTCGGCCACCGTCCCGTTCGAAACGTCCACCGAGGCAGACGTCGCCAAGGACGCCCTGCTGCCGCTTGCCGACCGGGCGTGGACAGCCTCGATGGAGGGCCTCAGCTTGGAGGTGGTGCAGGACGGGGTCGCGCTGTCGCGCTCCACAGGCCTTGGCCGGCTGGAGGCTCCGTTGATGGAGGCGCTTCGGGCCAACGTGAGCGGGCTGGTCGGTGACCCAACGCTCGTCGAGGCGGTTCAGGCCCCCCTCGAGTCGTTTGAGGTCGACGACATCGACGTGCTTGGTCTCGTCGAGACGGAACTGGTCGACCTTGTGTGGGAAGGACGTCACCTCTGGCACGTGGGCACCACAGGTGCTGGCCTGATGGTCGAAGCCACCGGTCGAGCTTCGGTGTGGCGGGTTCCCAACGGGGGGCTGCTCGCAGATCATGCCGTGGCCTTCGATGCGGGCTGGTTCGCTTCGGATGCAGGGGTGCATCGGCTTGACGCTCAATATGCGGAAGCGGGGGCCCTCCTGCTCGATGCTTCGCCCGCCCTGGCGGTGGAGCAGGTTGGAGCAGGCGTGCTGGCCTTGCTGAACGCCAACGGCTCGGTTGAGGCCGTTCAGTTCGATCCCTCTGGAGCGCGCCTCTTGTCCTCGATGCTGGACGTCGTGCTTCCCGATCCGCTGCTGTCGTTCCGCCTCGCCACGGTCGACGGGCACCTCCTGCTGGGCATGGAAGGACTTGCGGGTGAGCAGGTCGTCGAACTCACCGTTGACGATGAGGGAGTTCGTACGCTTGCTTCAAACGCATCCATGCCCGAGGAGCAACACTCCCACCCTCAGGACCAGGAGGCGGCCAACGCCACCTTCTGCAACGGCCGGACGGGTGTGCTCGACCCCCTCCGCGACGGCCTCGCCTGGTGCGGTGGCGATGCGGGGTTGCTCGGCTGGGACCTGCTTTCTGGGGACGTACGCTACCTGCGCATCGCGGTGGACGCCGAACTCGACGGTCTTGGTCGCGTTCCAAGGATGGTGCTCGGCCTCTCAGGAGAGGGAAGCGCGCCGCTCGACCCCCGTGCCATTGTGCTTGGACCGGCCTTGGCCCCGCTTGGTTTGAACGACAGCGACGAGGCGTGGTTGTCCGGCAGCGTCCCTTGGGCATGGGGCGATGCCACCATGTACCGCTTCAACGTCACCGACGGCGGGGCTTCAGCCCTCGATTCGGCTGGGCTCGAGGACCTCTCTGTGCTTCTGCTCGGCGTGGTTTCTGTGGAGGACGCCGCGTTGTTGGCAGGGGCGAACGCGGGCGACCGCCACCTCGTGGTCGTGACCTCGAACGGGACGAGCGGGGTGGCCATTGAGGCCGCGTTGGGGATTTGGCTTGACGAGGTGTCCACCTTGGACAGCGGTGGTGTGGACGTAACGCCGGTTCGGCTCGAGGCCAGCCTGCAGGCCGAGGAATCGGCCGGGCTGTTCGCTGGCATGTTCCTCGTCTTTGGTGGGTTCACCATCGCCGCAGGGACCTTGCTTGCCGTGACCGTGGTCGTGCTGCTCATCGAAGCACGGCGTCGCGACCTGGCCACCCTTCGCGCGGTCGGCATGACCCGAGCCGACGTTCGATCGATCGCCTTGCTTGAAGGCCTCCTCTTGGCCTCCCTCGCTGGGGTGCTTGGAGGGCTGCTCGGTGTGGGGCTCGGGCGGGTGGTCGCTTTTGGTTTCAGTTCGGCGTTCGCTGCTGTTGGCGCGGACGCGTTCGCCTTTGGATGGTCGTGGACGTCGGTGGCTGCTGGAGCGCTGTGGGGCACCTGCATTGCCATCGGCACGTTGGCCGTGGTGGCCCAATGGTCAAGCCGGCTGGATGTGCTTCACGCCTTGCGCGGGGTCCGTACGCGAATTCGGCGCGACCTGCCTTGGCAGGTGTTCGTCGTCATCGTGCTCTCCGTTGGTGCGTCTGCCTCGGCGGGACTGAGCCTCCTGCTCGCCGGTCCCGATTCGGCAGGCGCACGAATGCGATGGGTCATCGCCGGTGACGGACTGCTCATCGCGGTCGCCTTGGTGCTGGCATGGGTCCTCCCTGTTCTTCGCAGCGGTTCGCATCCAAACGCTGCCCGGCGCCGCCGTGAGGCACCCCGACGTGCCTTGGGGGGTTCGGCCTTCGCGGTGCTCGTGTGGACGTCATGGCCGGCCTCCCTTGACCCCGTCCGGGACAGCATGCCCTTTGACGAACTCAGCCTGCTGGTGCTTGGCTTGGTGCAGGTCCTCGCCTCGGTGGTCGTCTTGGTCACCGTCGCTCCAGCGATGCTCCGCGCGCTGCAGGCACGGCAACGACGCCCCCACCTCGTGGGGCGCTTGTCCATCGCGCATCCAATGGCCCAACCCGCACGAACGGCCGTCGTGATGTCCATGTTTGCCGTGACCGTGTTCGCGGTCGTGGTGCTCGCTGGTTACACGAGCCAGTTCACCGCTGTGTCCTCCGAATTCGTGAACGAGTCGGAGGGCGAGTTTGAGGTGCTGCTCACCGGCAGCCGCTCCGCTCCCTTGCTGATCGGCGACGACCCGGAGGCATGGGGCCTCGCACCAGAACACGTCTCGAGGATTGATGCCGTGGCCTCCGTGTCACGTGCGGTGGTGCTGCTTGACGCAGGTCAGGACGATGCTGTGCCGTACATTCTCAGGGGGGCCGACGCCTCGTTTGCCGACCACGGGGGCTTGTCCC
>JALRLN010000099.1 GCA_023254445.1 Candidatus Poseidoniaceae archaeon
TGACACAAGCCAAAGCGAGCGCCAGCGCCAGGCGCGCCGACCACCGCACGTGCTGGTCACCACGCCGGAGACCTTCCAGTTGCTCTTCACCGGCCACCGCCTTCGGGACATGTTGCGCAGCGTTCGCGCCGTCGTGGTGGACGAGGTCCACGACCTGGCGGCCAGCGAGCGCGGCTGGCAACTGAGCGTTGGGTTATCGCGCCTCGACGACCTTTGCGGACGACGCGTGCAGCGCATTGGCCTCTCGGCGACGGTCGGGAACCCTGAATCCGTGGCTGAATGGCTCGCTCCCTCACGCGGGCAGGCCTTCGTCGCCGACGCACCCCGCGATACGGTGCTGACCGTTGAATCCCAAGCACCGTCGGAGGACGACGAAATCGGGGCCGTTGAGCATGCCTTGCCCCCTCGCGCACACGCTGTGTTTCGACGGCTGATCGGTCACCTAGAAACGGAATCCCCGGCTTTGGTGTTTGTCAACAGCCGTTCCGATGCGGAGACGATTGGTCAACGGTTGCAGCAGATGGCGCCGCACCTTCGCATTGGGGTCCATCATGGCAGCCTCGCTCAGGACACCCGAACCACGATGGAGGACGACCTTCGTTCGGGGGACCTCGACGCGCTGGTGTGCACGTCCAGCCTCGAACTCGGCATCGACGTTGGAAGCATCCGCCGCGTCATCCAGATCAATTCACCGCGCTCGGTGGACCGGATGCTTCAGCGCGTCGGCCGTGCGGACCACCGCCTTGGCGGCGTCGGTCGTGGACACCTCCTCGTCTGGGAGGTCGACGAAGTCAGCGAATCGGCCGTCACCGCGCTGCGGGCCATGGAAGGTGACATCGAGCCAGTCGTCTGGCGGGACCGCCCGCTCAGCGTGGCGGCCAATCAACTCGTGATGATGGCGCACGCCCACGGCGCCGTGCCGATCGATCACGCAACAGCCATCTTGGCGGACGCGCCCCAGTTTGAAGGGTGGACTCGAAAGGATTCCCTCGGCTGCTTGAGGGTCCTGGCCGACGGCTGGGTGGTGCGGCTCGTCGAGGCACCTGGGGATGAACCGTGGTGGAGGTGGCCACGCGGGGTGTGGGAGGCCGCTTCGGACCTGATGGCAGCCAAAGGGCACACCGTACCCGAGCAGCCTGCATGGGGCACCGCGGACGATGACATTCCTGCCGAACTGAAAGCCATCAGCGCTCCCCTGCCGAAGCGTTTTGCAACAGGATGGTACGCTCCCGCAGGACGGACCCGCGATTGGGTCAGCAACCACCTGTCGATGATTCCGGACAAGCACGTGTACCGGGTGCGTGATGCGGTGACGCGGCGTGCGATTGGTTCGGTGGACGAGGCGTTTGTCCTCTCGTTGAACGACAGCGGCGAGGAAGACGACGGCCGAACGGCACGTTTCGTCATGGCCGGGATGACATGGACCATCGTGGACGCGGACCCGGAACAAAGCGAACTGCTGGTGATGCCGACGAAGGACGTGGCCAAGGCACCGAAATGGATGGGGGAGCTTCCCCCTGTGCCCACCGAGGTCGCCCGCGACATCGGTCGGCTGCGCCGAACGGTCGCCCTTGACCTTGGCTTGCCGCTTCCTGAGGGCAATAGCGCGAGCGGTTTGGACCACCTCGGGCTGCACCAAGAGGGCCCCGCCTTGAACGCGTACCCCCTTGAAGACGAAGCACGCAGCCTGCTCGCTGAATCCATCATCGCGCACGTGGAAACGACGGGTGACCTGCCGACCGAGCGACGCATGACCGTCGAGCAACGTGAGGACGCCATCGTGGTCAACACCTGCCACGGGACCCTCATCAACGAGGCCTTGGGCCATTTCCTCCTTGCCATGGCCACCACGCGGTCGGGCGCATGGGGACGTGTGGTTGTCGAACCCACGCGTGTGTCGCTGCAGGCCTCCGGTGTGGGCGTTGACGACGTCATCGAATGGCTCACCAGCACGCCGCCTGATGCGCTCGTCGGCCTGCTCTCGGTGACCCTTCCCAATTCTCGACAGGTCCGATGGCGCTTCGCCGAGGTGGCGAAGACCTTCGGGATCCTCCGCCACGGCGTCGACCCACGTCGCATCAACCTGCAGGCCCTGCTGAAGAAATACCGCGGCACGGTGGTGATGGACGAGGTGCTCGGGAAATTGTTTCACGAACGGATGGATGTGGAAGGCGCTGCCGAGGTCCTCCAAGCCATCGGAGCGGGCGTCATCACGGTGGTGCATACCGCTGCGGGCCAGTTGAGCCTCTCCAACCGCTCGGGACGGGACCTGTTGCTCCCTCAATGGGACAACGCAGCGGTTCGAGAACGGTTGAGGTTGCGTCTGTTCAACGAACGCGCCGCCCTGTGTTGCCTCAACTGCAAGCAAGTTCGACGCTTCCGCGTGGCCACGTACCCCGAGCAGAAGGACGTGGACCGCTGCCGCTCGTGCGGGGGCCGGATGCTCGCGTGCGCGAGGGAAGGGATGCTCTCCATGCTTGAGGGCTGGGTCGCGAGCGACGACGAAAAGGACGCTGCGCGGATGGAAAAGAACGCTCAAATCGTCGCTTCACGCGGGCTCGAAGCCGTTCTGGCGCTGATGGGCCGCGGGGTCGGTGAGGCCACAGCGCAGCGGTTGCTGCGCAAGGTCCAGCGCGGTGACGTTGACCGCCTGCTTGAGGCGATCCACGAAGCGGAGATCGAGTACGCACGAACACGACGGTTCTGGTCGTGATCACGACGAGCGGGGATCCTTCGGGCCTTCCGTTCGCTGCACCTCAACGCCATGCCCTTCGAGGTAGGCCACGCCGTTCTCGCCCGCGAATCCACCGTCCACGATGACCACGCGTGCAATGCCAGCGTGATGGATCAACTTGGCACACATGGTGCACGGTTCGCCGGTGACGAGCAACCATGCGTCCTTGGTCGGCACGCCGTTGGCCGCAGCGTTGCAGATGAGGTTCATCTCGGCGTGGTGGCAGCCAACCTCCACGCGGGTGCCGCTCGGGATGCTCATGGTGTCCCGCAGGCATTCTTCTCCACCGCACAGCCGACCTCCACCACGTGGGCCACCGTTGTACCCGTCCATCAGGACGACGTTTCGCTCAGGGTCAACGAGCAGCGCACCGAATTGCCGGCGCGGGCAGTTCGACGCCTTCGCCAACGTGAGGCACTGCTCGATGCGGATGGCCAAGTGCTTCGCCTTCATGCCGACCGATGATGCCTCAGGGCCGGTCGCCTTCACCCTTCCGAAGGCAGGAGGTCGAGGTCGTTGTCCCCGTCCAAGTTGAGGTGCGCCAAGACGTTCCCGACAAGGTAGAGCGAGCCCACAAGCAAGGTGGGTTGCGGGTCCGACCTCATGGCGCCAAGCATCCCTTGGACCGATGGGAAGCAGCGGACGGGAGCGGGCCACGCGGCGGTCGCGAGCCGTGCGGGCTGGACGCCTGGTCGCCGACCCCCTTCCGGAGCGACCAACATGATGCCGTCGGGGGGCCATTGCTGCAGCGATGCGAGCAGCGGCCTCAGCATGCCCTCGAGGTCGTCCTGTTCCGTGCATCCGAACGCAAGGCGCCACGTTGACGGGCCGGTGTGGTGCTTCAGCCCCGAGAGCAACTCCGGCATCACGCGCAGCAGCCCCGACGGATTGTGCGCGGCGTCGAGCAGCAACGGCCCAACCCCGCTTCGCTCGGCGCTGATGAAGTGCGAGCGACCCGGCCAACGCACCCGTGCGGCGAGGTCAACGAGGGGGCGCGGGTCCCATCCGAGGTGCTTCGCTGCCGCTGCAGCCACAACACGTGCTTCCTCCCGAACGTCGACGCCTGAAGGAACCCGAACCACGTCGAGGACGGAGGGGGGGCCCGCAGCATGCGCAGCTGCTCGGGCGGCGGCTTCGACACCATCGTCGCACGGATCGCGCAGCACGAGGGGGGCGTTCGGCCGAGCAATGGCCGCTTTTTCCGCCATGACCTCGGAGCGCGTGTGCCCGAGCACCGACGCGTGCTCCACGGTCACGGAGGTGACAACGGCGAGGTCCGCACGGGTCGCGCGGGTGGCGTCCAGACGCCCTCCGAGCCCGGTTTCCTGCACCACCACGTCAACGCCTTCCTCGACCGCGAGGATCCATGCCACGAGCATGGTGGCCTCGAAGAAGGTCGGCGTCACGCCGGTCGCCTCAACGGCGTTCTGAAGCACGCGTATCGCGTCATCAAACCGGGGTGCGGGCACGGGGCGGCCGTCGATGCGAACGCGCTCCTCAAGTCGCGCCACGTGAGGCGAGGAGAACAGCAAGGTGCGGTGGCCATGGGCGTGGGCGAGTGCGGCAAGGAGCGCACACACCGTGCCCTTCCCGTTCGACCCTGCGACGTGCAGCACGACAGGGACGCGCTCGTCGGGGCGCTGAAGGGCGTCGAGCAGGGTCGTCGTGCTCTGAAGACCGAGGTCCATGCCCATGCGTGCGAGGTCAAGCAACCACCCCCTTGGCGACCCCTCCACGGGTGTGGCTCAGGCCCACAGGCCATCAGGATGGCGCTGCAAGCACCGATGCGGTCAAATCCACCCCCGCTCACCACGCACCATGGCCTCCAACGAGACCTCGACCGACAGGGGCGAGTTGCTCTCCATGCTCGCCATGGCGGGGATGTTTGTGGTGACCATCCTGCTTGGGTTGGTCATCCGGCCCTTCTACGACGCCAACCAACTGCAGGCCTTTGGGGAGGCAGGCGCGACGCAGGTGCGGTTCATCTTGCTCGAACTGACGATGATCCTCGTCTTTACGGCCGCCATCCTGTTTCTTGTTCGCCTTGGCGCCCAATGGGTCATTCGGTACGGAATCCTCGCGATTTTGACCCTTGCATTGGTGTACGCCACCGTTCCGCTCGCGCACGTGCTTCTCGTCGATGACCTCGGGCCGGACGCCTTCGAGACCTCCGCCGTCAGCGTGCCGGAAGGCGATGTCGTGGGGCAGTTCGGTGCCGACGACGCCATCTTCGCGAGCCTCATCAACGTCGGTGACGATGAAGACCCCTCCTGGGAGGTGCGTCTCAGCCTTGTGCAAGCCAACGATTGGGCGAACGGCACCACCTCGTGGAGCATGGACCACGCGCACTCGCCCATGACCGACGAGCGCCTTGTCCGGGTGGTGTCCAACGGGTACGGCAGCGGGGTGGTCAGCATGACGAACGGAGCCTACGTCTGGGCCGTTCATGCGGACGGCACGATGGTCGAAGGAACGGAGTGTTTCGAAGAGGGGGACCAAGGGCCCGTCGAAACCATCCCGTGCGGCACGGCCTTGCTTCGCAGCGAAGAC
>JALRLN010000009.1 GCA_023254445.1 Candidatus Poseidoniaceae archaeon
CTTGAGGACGTCGTTTCGGATTCCTCCACGTCCATCATTCGGATTGTCGTGACCTTTGGATTCGCTCTGGTCATCCTCCTGACGATGTCGTGGAAACTCGCTGTCGTTGTGTTTGGTCCGCTCACCCTGATCATCCCGCTTGTGTACTGGTTCTCGACGCGCGTCGCACGCCGCTACCGAAAGCAGCGAGAGTCCACGGGAGGCATCACGTCCGTGCTTGAGAACCTCATTTCCGGCATCGCGGTGGTGCAGGCCTACAACGCGCAGTCGTGGGAAGCACGTCGCGTTGAGCGTGAATCTGGCGACTACCGCGACCAAGCGATCGGGGCGAGCGGCGACAGGAATCGCTTCATCCCTGGCATCTACTCGATTGCCGGCATCGCCTTCGGCATGCTCGTGACCGCCGGTGGATGGCTGGCGCAGCAAGGGGAAATCAGCACGGGTGAATTGGTCACCTTCCTGCTCATCTCCACGCGGTTGACGATGCCTTTGTTCATCTTCGGCATGCTCGTCAATCAACTGCAGCGCGGTGAAGCCGCAGCACGCCGCGTGTTCGCGGCGGTTGACCTGGAGCCGACCATCACCGATGCGCCCGACGCAGAAGCATTGGTCGGCGGTATTGAGCGGATTGAATTCAAGGACGTCAGTTTCACCTACCCTGGCACGAGCGTGCCCGTATTGTCTCGCATCTCCTTTGTGTTGGAGGCGGGCCGGTTCCTCGGCGTCATGGGTCACACAGGGGCCGGGAAAACCACCATCCTGAAACTCATCATGCGCTACTACACTCCGGACGAAGGTGAGGTGCTCCTCAACGGAAAGCCGCTTCAAGCCTACACGCTCGAGTCGGTTCGCGAGGCCATTGGCTTCGTGTCGCAGGAGCCCTTCCTCTTCCATGGCACCGTTGACGAGAACGTCAGGTACAACCTGAAGGCCGACGATGCCTCCGTTGAATCCGCTCTGAAAACGGCCGGTGCGTGGGATTTCGTGCAGGACTTGGAGGACGGCCTGCAGACCATGGTCGGTGACCGCGGCTCGAAACTTTCCGGTGGGCAGCGCGCCCGGATCAGCCTTGCGCGCGCCGTTTTGAAACAGCCAAGCCTCCTGATCCTCGATGAAGCGAGCAGCGCGCTTGACGCGGAAACCGAGCGTCGCATTCAGGAAAACCTGCTGGCCAGCGGGAGCGATCGCGCCACCATTGCCGTGGCCCATCGCCTTTCGACGATCCGCAACGCAGACGAAATCTTGGCCATGGTCGACGGGGCCGTTGTTGAACGCGGGCGGCACGAGGAACTGCTCGAGGTGGACGGTGTGTACGCGAGCCAATGGACCATCCAGACCGGTGACCTTGGCCGCTGATCAGTCCACACGCATGCCAAGCATGCGGTCGCCGAACAGGGTGAGGGCGCTGAGCAGCAGGAAGACGGGAACCCCGATGACAATCGCCCACACGCTTAGGCTCAGACCACGCCATTCGAGGTCCTCCAAGGCCTCGGAAATGAGAACCATCGCGATCAGGTCGAGCACGGCAAGGCCGCCAATGCCGGTTCGGATGGACGACCAGATTTCCGCTTCATCCGAAGCAGGGGCGTCCACCATGTGCAGCGGAGGGGGCCGGGGGAAAACAGGATTGCGTCAAAGGGTCCTGGTCCGGTCGTCGATTTGACGTCCAACACCGGCCGCGCCGCCCGTTTTACGAATCTCCTTCCATGCCTTGTTGACCCCTTGACCGTAGGCCCAATGGGCAAGGAAGACGAACAGCGGCGCCAGAAGAACGGTCAGCGGGCTGCGATGGGGGCTGGTGCCCACGGCAGCACCAAGCCATGCGACGGCGATGTACACGGCCCCGAGGCCGAGCGGGACATGGAAAGCGACGCGGGCGATGTCCCACGGTCCGTCGAGCGTGAACCAGGTTGACGCTTCCGCCCCGCCCTGCACGGCGCCGGCGAGGACGCAGAGGGTGGCGAAGGCGACCAACCACGGGAAGAAGCCGACCGCCGTGTGCGACCATGTGGCGATTTCGGGCCATCGCTTGTTGGCGACCATGCGGGTGTAGCCGTAGTTGCGCATTTGCTTCATGTAGGGTTTGAAGGGGCGTCGCCGTCGGTGCGGCATCACGTTGGACGGATCGATGAACAGGCGGTGGCCGGCCCGCTGGATCTTCGCATCGAGCACCACGTCTTCGGCACCAATGCAGCCGGGTTCGAAGAAGCCGACTTCCCGGAGGTTCGCCATCCGGTGGGCGCAGTTGACGCCGGGATTGTGGGTGATGGGCACCAGTTCGCCCTTCGGCTGTGCCCCGTATCGGGTTCCTGCGGTCATGAAGCGGGTGCAGAAGGCAACATCAGCGCACTTCGCTCCGAAGGGGTCGGAGTCGGGTGCGAAATTCGGACCGCCAACACCACCAACCTCAGGGTCAGCGAACCAGCGAACAAGGTGCTCCACCCAGTGTTCCGGCGGTTCGGTGTCGTCGTCGGTGAAGAGCACGATGTCGTGGTCCATCGTTTCGAGGGCTTTGGTGCAGGCGTCGGCACGGTTCGTTGAATCGTCGTCAAACCACGTGACGCCATGCTTTTCGCAGACCTCCCGTGTGTGGTCACGGGATTTTGAATCTGAAATGATGATCTCAAAGTCGGGGTAGGTTTGGCGTCCGAGCCGTTCCAACACGCCGTCGAGTTCGTCGGCGTTGTTGATGGTCGGAATGAGGACGGCAACGCGGTATGGGACGCCGTCCGGGCCCAACACCGGCTCGGCCGTCCCGCCCATGCTGCTTCGGACCGGTTCTCCCCTATCAAGCCCGGTCCGCGTTCGTGTGACTCCGGGGATGCTCCCGGCATTGTTCATAAGCCGTCGAGCAAGGTCGCAGCATAGGTCATACCATGTTGAACGTCAAAGCCCGGCAGGAGCTCCTCTCGCGCATCGTGGACACCATCAGCATCGTGGTGGAAGAGGCCAGGTTTGATTTCAGTGAAGACGGACTCAGCGTTCGCGTTGTTGACCCGTCCCACGTGGCCATGGTCAAACTCGATGTGGACGCCGTTGCGTTCGAAACCTGGGAAGTCGAACAAGCCAACGTTGGGCTGGAGATGAAGAAACTGAAGGAACTCATCAGCCTCGGGTCTGCGGACGAGATCATTTCGATGACCTACGACGGCAAGGGTGACGTGCTGATGAACCTCGGGAAGATTGACCGAAGCAGCCGTCCGCTCGACAACAACACCCTCAATCCCCCAAACCTTCCGAACTTGGACCTGCCCTGCACCGTCACGCTTGGGGGGGCCGAACTCTCGCAGGCCTTCCGCGCGGCGCGTCAGGTTGGTGACCTTGTGACCCTCTCCATCGACCCTGAACAGTTCACGATTCACGTCTCGGGCCCCAACGATGCGGTCACGGTGGCCTTCGGCCAGGACGAGTTGCAGGCCATCACCTGCGCTGCTCCTGCGAAGTCGCAGTACAGCCTGACCTACCTGGTGCCCTTGGGGAAAATCTTCGGTGGCATCGACAGCGTGACCATCGCGTTCGGCGAGAACTTCCCCTTGGCGATGGACTTCACCTTCAGCGACGGCAGCGGCTCCGTGAAGTATTTCCTCGCTCCTCGCGTCGAACAGGAAGGCTACTGAAGCGCGATACCTTCTTGACCAACCCGGGTCACTTTCTACGTGGTGCACGGGTTGGACGACGATTGGGATGCACCATCGTTGAATCCGCAGGTCGCCGATTTCCTCGTTCCGGACTGGTTGACCCTCCCGCTCGCCATCCTTCTCGGGGTGTTGCTGGTCCTGATGCCGTACTACACGCGTGTTCGCAGGCACCAGCGAATGCCGGATCAGGACTTCCTCAGGGTTGGCCGTGGGGCGCTTTTTGCCCAAAGCCTGGGGGTCGGGCTGCTCGTCGGTATCGGAGGCGTTGCGCTCTTGGCGCTCTTGTCCATCGACCAACGCAGCATGGTGGATGCTCCACGCGTGCTGATGCTTGTGGTGCTGATGGTGGTGATCGAATTCCACCTGCTGGCCCGCTTCCTCCAGTCGATGGCCTTGGGCAGCCGGCATCGCAGGCTTCGCCGTGGTCAGCGTTGGCAGCCCGGGCCGATGGTGCAGTACATCTTGGCGTATCCCGCCTTCATGGCCCCCGCACAAACCATGCCCCAACCGGGCCCGACGGCCTCTTCAGGGCAACGTTCCATCACCCCGGGCCTCGACCCTCCCGTGCTGCCTGCGCCGCGAGGGCAGGTTCCAGCGACCTTCCAGGACATCCTCGATGCTGTTCAGCGGCAGGTTGCTGAGGCCAACGCGCGTGCGGAAGCCCTCGAAGAGGAACTTGCTGAAACACGACGCCATGTGACCCGTCTGGAGCACGACCTCATCGAACGACGCGCGGAAATCGTGCTGCTTGAGGCGGCGCAAGACCGCTTCGAACTCGACCTGGCGTCGGAGACGGACCGCCAAGACGGCAAGGCCCTCTCGATGCAGGATTCGGTCGTGGCTGGCGACGCGTTCGTCGGCTCAACGGTCATCGATCGGCACATCGTCAACGACCCAGAGGCCATCGCACGGGCGGTGCTTGATGCCTACCGTTCTGGACGCGGTGAGGCGTGATCAGTATTCACGCCAACCGTGGTCGCATGCCTTGCAGGTGAGCATCCGGGTTTCAGGTTCGTCCGAGGAGCGCGTTTGTTCAAGGTACGAGTAAACCTCGTCCGAATCGCACTTTGGGCAGAGGTAACTGCCCTTGGTCAGGACACCACGCGCCTTGTCCGAGTCTTTGATCACGTCATATTCGCGGTCGACGGCTTGGGTCGAGGAGGTCGCTTTGGAGAGGTCCACGACCTTCCCATCGGCCCCCTTGACTTCGAGCTTCGCCGGGCCGTTGTAGCCGCACTTGTAGTTCGTGCAGGCAATGTCACCGGACGGGGTAGGGAAGGACAGGGTTCCACACTTTGGGCAGAACATGGCGTGAACCTGACATCTTGCCTCTTATAACATTCCTGTTCGCAGCATCTTCCCCGCATCCCGAAGGGTCATGATGGTCGGGCCTCACGACGTGGTGTGCGGCTTGTGGTGGAGTGGCATGCGTCCGCCGTCGTCGACGACGACGGCGTTCAGGTGGACCTCCTCGTGTGGGACGGACGCGGCGGCGTCGCTGCGGCCGCCGAGCGTCTGCACGCGGTCGGAGCGGGTCGGCTCACGCCAGAAGCGAAACGCCTGCTCGAGCGTTTTGACGACGCGACGCCGTCCGTCCCGACCCCGGACGACGGCCTTCCATCGCCGGAGGCTGAGCACCTGGCCTTGTTGGACGAAGCGGCCCTCTTTCTCGCAGAACAGGGCGTGGCCGATGCGGCCGGCGACCTCGACCGGCGCATCGAGCACCTTCAACGTGCGATGGACGAAGTCCGCGTCGCAGCCAACCTGCAAGGTTCCCGTTTCATCGAATGGCTTGGTCTCTTCCTTGTCGACCTCGACCTCGATCAAGACCGGGTGGCGTTGGCCCGAACCCTTGCAGCGGCGGACGACCTCGGTTCCTTCGCCCGAGGCCTTGGCCTCGCGGCGCCGATGCATGCGCCAGCCCGTGCCGAATGGAGGAGCCTGCGCGATCTCGCTCAGTCCATCGGTGAGGTGCAGGGTCGGCTGGACCGTCTTGAAGCCGCGTTGCGGACGCTCGTTGACGACCATCTTCCGAGCCTCAGCCGACTTGTTGGCCCGTTGCTTGCTGCAAAATTGTGCGTTACTGCAGGGGGGAAGGGGCGCCTTGCACGTTTGCCCTCGAGCACGGTGCAGGTGCTTGGAGCGGAGCAGGCCTTCTTTGCGCACCTCCGCACCGGGTCACCTCCACCCAAGCACGGCCACCTGTTCGGCCACCCCTGGGTGAAGCGCTCACCTTGGTGGGTGCGTGGCAAGGTGGCACGTATGCTTGCAGGGCGGTGTTCCATCGCCGCACGTCTCGATGCCTACGGAGGCGTACCACTCGACCACGATGCAGTCGCGTCGGTGGACGCGAAGGTGGAGGCCATCCGCGCCGCCCACCCCAGGCCCCCGAAGCGGAGGGGCTGATGGTGGCTCGGTCGTCGTCTCGCCCTCCGGGAACGGCCATGACCGAGCGCCTGCGTCGTGGAAAGGGTGACCTGTGGACCCGCTCCGCGGACCCCGGTCACCTTGTGCACGGCGAATCGATCCGTCGTGTCAACGGGGTCGAATGGCGACGGTGGGACCCGAGCCGCTCGAAGATTGCTGCCGGCCTCCTGAGAACAACAGGGGACCCCCTTCGCTTGCTCCCCCCCGAGGAAAGCCACGCATTGTACCTCGGCGCAGGTCACGGCGGGACCATCAGTCACCTGCATGACCTGATGGACGAACACGGACGGCTGGTTGCCGTGGACCTCTCGCCGCGTTGCATGCGGGACCTGACCTCCTTGGCCCGGCGACGACCAGGGCTGGTTCCGGTCTTGGGCGATGCCCGGCATCACGGGCTTCTTCGACCCTTGCTTCCCCAAGGCGTGTCGTGGATCTTTCAGGACGTCGCTCAGGCCCACCAAGCGTCGATCTTTGCCGCTGCCTGCTCCTCCTTCCTCAGAAAGGGTGGAACGGGCGTGCTGTCCCTCAAGGTGGCCAGCGACCGTGGTACGGACGCCGACGTGCTCCGGGCGGACGTCGAAGCCGTGTTGGAAGCGTCCTCGCTTCGCCTCGACGAGGTCATGGACCTCGCTGGACTGCAGGATGACCACCTCATGTTCGTGGTTCATGGGGGGCCAGAGGATGCCTGAACTCCCAGAAGTGGAAACCGTTCGACGCGGTTTGGAGGCTGCATGGGAAGGCCGGGCCATCGATTCGGTGGAGCAGCGACGCCATGACCTGCGCTTTCCGTTCCCGCCGGGCCTCGCAGAGCGCCTTCGCGGTCGAACCGTTCGCGCGGTGAGGCGACGGGCGAAGCAACTCCTCGTGCTGCTCGACGATGGTCAAGTCCTCCGCTCTCACCTTGGCATGTCGGGACGGTGGACGCTTCATCGAGGGGAAGGCGACGGAGCCACCCTCGGCGTCTACCACCGTGACGTCCGTGCCTCAGACGTCTCCGGAGGTTACGGCCCGCACGATCACTTGGTGCTCTCCTTTGACGACGGCCACGTCGCGGTGTACACCGACCACCGACGCTTCGGATGGGTGGACCTGTTCGACGGCATCGAGGACCTTCATGCCGCATTGCGTGACGTCGGGCCGGAACCCTTGGCGATGCCCGGTCTTGTCGAGGGTGCTCCGATGCTGACCGTGGAGGGCCTCGCGTCGCGGCTTGCGCAACGCCGGACGCCGATCAAGACCGCCTTGCTTGACCAGCGCATCGTCGCCGGATTAGGGAACATCTACGTCTGCGAAG
Organism: Candidatus Poseidoniaceae archaeon; assembly: GCA_023254445.1. Classification (GTDB taxonomy): domain Archaea; phylum Thermoplasmatota; class Poseidoniia; order Poseidoniales; family Poseidoniaceae; genus MGIIa-L3. The sequence continues at coordinate 7,360 of JALRLN010000009.1, forward strand.
CGCTGCATCGTTCCGGCGTTTCCCCTCGCCGTCAGGCGTCGACCCTCGTGCAGCAAAGCGGTCGACCGACGGAGCGCCTCAAGCGCCTCTTCGACGCCGTTGTGCAGGTGCTTGAGGAGGCGGTGGCGTCCGGTGGTTCGACCTTGGCCGATTTCCGTGGCGTGGACGGTGAGTTGGGGTACTTCCCGCATCACTTCCGGGTGTACGACCGTGAAGGCTTGCCGTGCCCGGGTCGCTTAGGTCGCCCGTGCGGCCGTCCCGTCACCCGTTTTGTGCAATCTGGTCGCTCCACGTTCGCATGTGGCGCATGCCAGCGCTGAACCTAGGCCCAGAGGGTGGTCCATACCGTCCAGCAGGCCAGGAGGGCCATCGCGATGGCGAGCACCCGGCCAATGCGGTCCCGCTGGGCGTTCAGGCGTGATTCCAACGCATCACTGGAGAGCACGAGGGCGACCACAAGGTACCATGTGGTGTCGATGCCCATGCCGAGCAGCCCCACGGCCAGCCGGGTGGACCACGGCATTGAGGGGTCAAGCACCTGCGACAGCACCGCGACCATGAAGACCGCAATTTTTGGGTTCAACACGGCGATGGTCATGCCTTCGAGGAACCCGCTTCTTCCTTGGCGATGCTCACTGACGTGGATCGCGTCGTTCTCAGCGGACGGTGTGGGCCAACTCCAGGATGCAAAGAGGAGCAGCACCGCTGCGCCAAGGAGGCGCATGGCGTCGATGGCACGCTCGCTCAGCCCCATCACGGCCACGAGGCCGAAGACCGCCAAGATCGCGTACATTCCGAAGCCAAGACCATGGCCAACGGCACAGGCCACGCCCCGCCCGCGGCCACCTTCGAAGGTGTTTCGCAGCACAACAGCAAGGCTTGGTCCAGGGCTCACCGCACCGAGGGCGAACACCGTTCCGGCCGCCACAAGGGCTGGGGCGAGGCCGGGGTCCACGGGCGACCATCGGAGGTGGTCGCTTCACGGTGTCGGCTCATTCGCCGTACAGACGGCGCCATGCCTCCTGCACCCGCGAGGCCTTCTGCCGCTCCGAAAGGGCATGGGAGATGGCGCGGGTCAGCGGGGTGGTTGCTCGTTCAAACATCGCCTCGAGGAGGACTCCCTGCGGGTCACGTCCCTTCATGGGCTGAAGAAACGCCATGTTCACCCTTGAATGTTGTTGGCCCTGCATCATGCTTGCATCAGGCGGTGGGGTGGCGCCCTTCGGGACGCTGCGGGCCTGCAGTCGACCGGTTCGATGCGGCCAGCCCGCACGATGCGGTAGCGCTCAGGCGGCGGAAGCGACGGATGCTGCCGCGCAGGTGGCGTACCTGGTCCAAGCAAAATCCGATGCCGTTGTTGGCCTTGGGCCGTGCTGAGCCGTTGATGGAACTGCGGTCGATGCGTGCTTTCGACGCTTCGTGCCCGGATGAACCGCCATCCTCCGTTCATGCCTTCCTTGGAGGCGATGGCCGCCTGACCTTCGGCCCACCTGCGGCAGGCTCCGGTCGAGGGAAGGATCAGGCCCGTTACGCTCGCGTACACCGCCGCCCGAGGTCGGGCATTGCTCGCGCGTTTGGCTCGAAGCACGTGCAGGCCATAGGCGGCCCCCACGGGTGCTTCCCCTGCGTTTGCATCATCGAACCACCGCTCGGAAGGTAGGGTTCGTTGGCGCACGACGGAGCCGCTGGCCAGGTCGAGGGCCGCCAACGCAGGGTCCGCATGGTTGTACGCCCCGACGTCCATCGCGATCCATGCTGGTCGTCCATTGTCAAGCAGCACGTCGCTGTGGACCACCTCCCCCGGTCGGGGCCCGAGTTTGGTCGTCGTCGAGTGGCCGAAGAGGACGGTACGCTGCCGGTCAAGCGGCTCGTCGTGCTTGTAGAAGCGCCGTCGGATCCACAGCATGTCGTGTTCGTTTTGCTCTTCGAGGGGTTTGCGAGGGTCGTATCCAGCGTGGACAAGGCGAAAACGGTCCAGCACGATCTCCGTTGGTAAGGCGTTCATCCACATCAGGTCGTCGTGAAGGGCAGCACGAGCAAGGTGCAGTTCCCCTTCTGCGCGGACGATGTAGGAACCCCACGTTGCAGAGCCACCTCGATGCATCCACGGCTGCCACAGTTCAACACCTCGGTCAGGGCAGAGGGACATCGTGGCCATGCGTTCGTGGTTCCCCATCAGGAGGATCAGCCGGGGGTCCGTTCGCAGGAGGTGCACGACGCCAGCGGCGTCCGGCCCTCGGTCGATGGCGTCCCCCAAGACCACCACACGGTCCTCTGCGCCGAGGTTCAGGCGGTGCAGCAAGGCCCGGAGCGTGGCAAGGTGGCCATGCACGTCCCCAACCGCATAGACGCGGTGGCCGTGGTCGAGCCGCGCTTGAAGGTCCGCCTCAAGGGCACGGTCACGGTTCGTTGGCGTGGCCGGAAGCATCTGCTTGCACGTCAGGGTGAATCACCGAGGCGATGCTTTGCCCCGCTCCATCCTTCTTCCTGAGACTATAGGTGCTTCCTCTTGAGATGGCCCACATGGAGGCGTTTTGGCGACCGTTCACGACGCTTCGCTCAGGCGAAAAGACCGTTCTGGCCCATCTCCATGCTGTCCCCACGCGGACCGTCCGTGGCCAAGGAGCGCGACCCCTTCACGTCGGCGAGGGCGTGTGCAAGGTCGTCGTCGCCGAGCACGGTGGCGCCCCGCTGCCGGCAGCGGATGAAAGCCGACTTCACGACCTCGTTCAGGTACGCACCCGTCATGCCGTCGGTGTCGCGCACCAGCCGGTTCATGTCGAGGTCCTTCGGTGCGGCACCGAACCGACGGACCTGCTCCTTGAGCATCGTTCGACGAACGGAGGTGCTCGGAGCGCCAACGTGAATGACGCGGTCGAAACGTCCGGGGCGAGAACGAATCGCCCCGTCGAGGAATCCGATGTGGTTCGTGGTGGCGATCACCACCACCCCTGAATTGCCGTCCGTCCCGTCCATTGCGACGAGCAGTTCTCCGAGGATGGGGTGCTGTGCGATGTCGCGGGAAATTGCTCCAACGTTGTCGATGTCCTCCAGCACGACCAGGCAAGGCGACATCATGCGGGCATGTTCGAAGATGCGTCGAATCGAGCCACGGCCGAGTTCGTCGGGGCTCACGAGGATGGTGCTGAGGTTCTCGCTGGCGCTGACGACGTGCTTGACGATGAGCGTCTTTCCGGTTCCGGGTTCCCCTGCGAGGATCACACCTCGGGAGGACGGAACACCCATGGCTTCGAGTTCGCCCATCAGCGGGATGTAGTCGGTGATTTCGCGCTGGATGGCCTCGGCGATGTCGTCCGAAACGGTGAGCCGCTCGTCACGCATGGTGGACCGGTCGAGCACCCGGTAGGTGCTGGTCAAGAGCAGGCCGCGAAGGAGTTCGTCAAAGACGTCCTTGCTCAGTTGCTCGAGGAAGGCGTCCGCGGCGGTGGCATGCTCCTCGGGCACCCCGACGTGGAAGCGGCGGTCGCCGTCGTGGTCGTGCGTCATGACAAGCATCACGTTGTGCTCACCGACGTCGATGTGCAGCTCGGCCTCGAGGCCGACCTCAATGCGGCCGCGCTCGCCAAGGTCAACGACGTGGAAGTCGGGCTTGCGCGAGGCGGTGGCGTCGTCCTTCATGACGAAGGCAAGGCGTGTCCATGGGTGGGCCTCGTCGGCAAGGCGCTGCTCGATGAGCGCGAGCATCATGTTGCCGAGGTGGGTTGGGAAAAACCGGGAGTGGTGGTGCGCCGTTGCGCCGTTCATCGTGGCTTTCCGCAGGTCGCCAAGCGCCGTTGGGGACGAGCGACGAAGTTCCTGAATGGCGCCCTTGTTTCGCCGGTGAAAGTCGAGCAGGTCGATGTTGAACTGGCCTCCCTCAAAGCCGGCTTCAAGCACGAAGTCCTTCTCTTCGAGGCCCTCTTCGCCCTCGTTGCTCTCCTGCTCCAGATACCTCATCTTGTCCTCCCACGAAGCCATGCATGGGTGGTGCCGCGACCCGCTATAAGGCAGGGAAGAAGGCTCACATGTTGCGACGGTACTGGCCGCCGACGTCAAAGAGGGCCGATGTGATCTGGCCGAGGGTCGCGACCTTCACCGTCTCCATGAGTTCGGCGAAGACGTTCCCGCCCGAACGAGCCACGTCCTGCAGGGAGCGCAGGGCGGCCTGCGTCGCCTCTGGCGATGCGGCATGGAGGGCCTCGGTTCGCTGGAGGCACGCCTGCTTTTCCTCGGGCGTGGCCCGTGCGAGTTCCATGTCGAAGGCGTCGGCGGCGCTCTCGTCGAAGGCCGCAGCGTTCGGATTTTCGAAGGTGTTGACGCCGATGATGGGGAGGGTGCCGTCGTGCTTGAGGTGCTCGTAGTGCATTGATTCGTCCTGAATCTTCCCGCGCTGGTACATCGTTTCCATCGCCCCAAGCACACCGCCACGACGGCTGATCGCTTCGAACTCGTCGAGCACGGCCTGTTCGACGAGGTCGGTCAATTCGTCGACGAGGAAGGCCCCCTGCAGCGGGTTTTCGGTTTTGGCCCAGCCCGATTCCTTGTTGACGATGAGTTGGATCGCCAAAGCCCGCCGAACGCTCTCTTCGGTGGGGGTCGTGATGGCTTCGTCGTAGGCGTTGGTGTGCAAGGAATTCGCGTTGTCCTGAATGGCGAGCAGGGCTTGCAGCGTCGTCCGGATGTCGTTGAAGTCAATTTCCTGCGCGTGCAGGGAGCGTCCGCTGGTCTGAATGTGGTACTTCAGTTTCTGACTGCGCTCGTCCGCGCCGTACATTTCGCGCATCGCGACCGCCCAAATGCGGCGCGCGACGCGACCAATCACGGTGTATTCCGGGTCGAGTCCGTTGCTGAAGAAGAAGGACAAGTTCGGCGCGAAGGCGTCGATGTCCATGCCGCGCGAGCGGTAGTATTCGACGTACGTGAAGCCGTTCGCGAGGGTGAAGGCGAGTTGGGTGATCGGGTTCGCCCCGGCTTCGGCAATGTGGTAGCCAGAAATGCTCACGGAGTAGTGGTTGCGAACGCCGTTGTCGATGTAGTACTGCTGCACGTCGCCCATGAGGCGCAGCGCAAAGGGCGTTGAGAAAATGCACGTGTTCTGTGCTTGGTCTTCCTTGAGGATGTCCGCCTGCACCGTACCGCGCACGGTGCGCAGCGTGTCCGCGCGGATGCGCGCGTAGGTGTCGGCGTCCACGAGCGCATCGCCACGACGGCCCACCGTGGCGAGGCCAAAGCCGTCGTGGCCCTCGGGAAGGTCGCCCCGGTAGGCCTCGGGCAGGGCTTCGGGCAGGGCGCCTTGCTCGGCGAGGTGCCGCTCCACCTGCTGGTCGATGGCGGCGTTGAGGAAAAAGGCGAGCACGATGGGTGCTGGGCCGTTGATCGTCATGCTGACGCTCGTGTTGGCGTCGCAGAGATCGAACCCTGAGTACAAGCGCTTGGCGTCGTCGACCGACGCAATGGAGACCCCGGAATTGCCGACCTTCCCCCAGACGTCGGGACGCTCGGCAGGGTCGCGGCCGTACAGCGTGACCGAATCGAAGGCGGTGGAGAGGCGAACGTAGGGCGCTCCGTGGGAAAGGAGGTGGAAGCGCCGGTTGGTGCGCTCCGCTTCGCCTTCACCAGCGAACATGCGGGCGCTGAGTTCGTCCTGCCGCTTGAACGGGAACACGCCGGCCGTGTAGGGGAAGTGGCCTGGCAGGTTTTCGCGGGCCAAGAAGCGGTGCAGGTCGCCGTCGTCCGTGTATCGAGGAAGGGCCACCTTAGGGATGGGGCTGTGGGCCAACGATTCGGTGGTCGTCTCGACGGTGAAGGCACGCCCGCGCACGTGGTAGGTGTAGGCGCCGCTGCGGTAGGCTTCGGCGAGCGCACGGTGTTCGTCAAGGGCTGCGGTGGCCGCTGCGAGGTCCTCGGCGGCGGTCAATTCCTCCACCTGCGCGTCGAGGTCGTCGGCGGTGGCCGTGGCGCCGCGTGCTCGTGCCTGTGCGGCCACGGCCCGCAACTGCTGCACGAGGCGCAACCGCGCCGCGAGGTCGTCCTGCGCGGCGTGGTGCTCGCGCACGGTCGCGGCGATCTCGTTCAGGTAGTGCACCCGCTCGGGCGGAATCACGCCGGAGCCGCGTCGCTCCGCATCGGAGGGCGGCGAGGCGCGGAAGGTGCCGGCGCCCGGCCGCGCCTCGAGGACGGCAGCCAAGCGCTGCCACAAGCGGTCCACGCCGGGGTCCGCGAACTGGCTGGCCACGGTGGCCACCACGGGGAGGTCGTCGTCGCTGGCGTCGAACACGTTGCGGTTGCGCCGGACCTGCTTGCGAATGGCGCGGAGCGCGTCTTCGCTGCCCCGCTTCTCGAATTTGTTGAGGACCACAAGGTCGGCGACGTCGAGCATCTCGATCTTCTCGAGTTGGGTGTGGGCGCCGAACTCAGCGGTCATCACGTAGAGCGAATGGTCAGCAACCGAGGTGATGGCGTCGCTGCCCTGACCGATGCCGCTTGTTTCGCAGAAGACGAGGTCGAATCCGACCGCCTTCGCCACCTCGATGGCGCGGTCGAGGTGGGCGGAAATCTCCGAGCCGGAGCCCCGGCTCGCGAGGGAGCGCATGAACAGGTTGGGGTTGGACAGCGCGTTCATCCGAATGCGGTCGCCGAGCAAAGCGCCTCCGGTACGCTTTCGGGTCGGGTCCACGCACAGAAGGCACACCCGGAGGTCTGGGTTGTCGCGCAGGATGCGGAGCATCAGTTCGTCGAGCAGGCTCGACTTTCCGGCGCCGCCGGTGCCGGTGAAGCCGATGACCGGGACATCCCGCTCCGCGGGCGCGGACCGCACGGTGTCGAGCAGGCTGCGGAACGTCCCGTCGTCCGCGCTTTCGGACATCGTCAGCAGCAGGCCCACCAGGTCGGTCGCGGCAGCATCAACGGGCCCGTTCAGCCGCGCAAGCCGGGTGGCGTCGGTCAAATCGACCTCGCTGGCCTGACCCATCAGGTGGTGGATCATCCCCATCAGGCCCATCGTGCGGCCGTCGTCCGGCGAATAGATGCGCGAAATCCCGGCATCGTGGAGTTGCTTGATTTCCGGCGGCGTGATGGTGCCGCCGCCGCCGCCAAAGATGCGCACGTGCCCGCATCCGGCCTCGTCGAGCAACTGGCGAATGTAGGTGAAGTACTCGACGTGGCCGCCTTGGTAGGACGTAAGGGCCACGGCATGGGCGTCTTCCTGCACGGCGCAGGTCACGACGTCCTGCGCGGACCGGTCATGGCCGAGGTGGATGACCTCAGCGCCCGCGGACTGAATGAGGCGCCGCATGACGTTGATGGCGGCGTCGTGACCGTCGAAGAGCGAGGCTGCGGTCACGACGCGAACGGGCCCCGTGGTCGTGCTGAACACCGGCTCCGCCTCGTCCGAGGAGGTGCTCATGGTCGAGGGACGGAGGCCGGGTTCATCAAGTGCGCCCTGTGAAGCAGTGGATGTTCAACCTCAGGAAATTCCTTTTATCCACCCTGTTGTGGTTAGCACATGAAAGGGGTCGTCTTCGCTGTCTTCAAAGAAATGCTTGAAACCACCTTCGGCGAAGACTACTTCGACGACTTGGTCGACGCCACCAACCCCCCCAGCGGAGGGGCGTACACGACGGTCGGGACCTACGATCACGCAGAACTTGTCGCGATGGTCATGGAGATGTCCCGGCGAACAGGGATTGCCCCTCCTCAACTCATCCAAGCGTTTGGGAAGTACATGTGGGGGTATTTCGTCGAGCACTTTCCACAATTTTTCGAATTCGACGATGCATTCTCGTTCCTTTCGCAATTGGACTCGTTTCACCAACTCGAAGTGATGAAACTCTACTCCGACGCCACCGTCCCACGTTTCCAAGCCGAAGTTTCGGAGGACGGCTCCTCGATGCACCTCGATTACTTCTCACCACGTCATTTCGCGGACGTCGCTGTTGGCATGATGTCCGGTGCCTTTGAGCATTGGAACGAAGACGTCTCTGTCGAAATGATCGACATGAGCGAAGGCGATGAACAACGCATACGGTTCCTTCTGACCCGAAACTGACTCCCGCGCCGACCTCAGGGCAGGTCCACAACGCGCTTTTCGTGCTCGGGTTCGATGAGGTCAAGGGGCCGCCCGTCGGCCCTGGCCCCCGAGCCTTCCAGCATGGCCGCCTCCAACGCGTCGTCCAGTTCGGTGCGCATCCGTTCGAGCCGAATGGCCTGATGCGGTCCAAGCAGCCGCATCATCACGGCGCGCTCGTAGCGCAACGCGATCTCCTCGAGGTCTTCGCGCGCCGTGGCGCCACGCAGGTCGTGTTCGAAGCGGGTGGCGCGCCCGCCTCGCGTGACGATGCCAAACATCACCCACAGGCTGAGCGGGATGCCAAGGAAGACGCCGATCAGGTCCCACGCGCCGAGGCCAACGCTCGTTCCGGGGATGACGATTTCAAAGGAGTCGATGGGTTTCGAGAGGGGGTCCAAGGGGTCCGTGCCCGCCTCCAGTTCTGCGTTGTCGAGCACGCCATCATCATCGTCGTCGATGTCGGCGTTGTCCCCCACCCCGTCGCCGTCGGTGTCCGTCGTCTCCTGCGCGTTGCTTGGGAAATCGTCCTCGCCGTCGGGAACACCGTCGTTGTCAAGGTCCCCGGGTGACGCGAGCAAGGGCAGCACGTCGATGCTGTCGTTGTAGCCGTCGTTGTCCCGGTCGAAGAGGAAGGGGTCCGGATTGTTGCCGGACAGGTTGTCGCCGAGGCCATCGCCGTCCTCGTCCCTGCATTGGGTCGGGTCGAGCGGGAAGGCGTCTGGAAGCCGGCCGTAGGGGTTGTCCCCGCAGCCGTCCCCGTCCGCGTCGGACCATTGGGTTGGTTCAGCAAGGAAGGCGTCGTACTGCTCACCGTTGGGGTTGTCGCCCCAGCCGTCGCCGTCGATGTCCGACCACTGGTCCGCCCGGTCCGGGAAGCGGTCGGCCAGCGAACCGAAGGGGTTGTCGCCGTACCCGTCGCCGTCGGAGTCAACCCATTGGCTGGGGTCGAAGGGGAAGTCGTCGAACTTGTCCTCGTAGCCGTCCTTGTCGGTGTCCGACCACCGCGTGGGGTCGTCGTCGAAGCCGTCTCCGAGGTCGGACCAGCCGTCGCCGTCGGTGTCGGGGCAGCCGTACTGGTCCACGTTGGAATCGCCCCACTCCTCGGGGCATCCGTCGCCACGGTTCCCGCTCAATTGGTCACCGTACCCGTCGCCGTCGGTGTCGTTCCACTGGGTCGGGTCGAAGGGGAAGGCGTCGTAGGCGTCTTCGATGGAATCGCCGTCGGTGTCGAGGTGACGGTCCGGGTCGTCCGGAAAACCGTCGCCGAGGTCGGACCAGCCGTCGCCGTCCCTGTCAAGGCAACCGTACCGGTCCAAGGTCGAGTTCCCCCACGTCTGGGGGCATTCGTCACCCCGGTTTCCGTTCGGCTGATCGCCATAGCCGTCGCCGTCCGTGTCGGCCCACTGGGTGGGGTCGAAGCGGAACACGTCGTCGCCGTCCTCCACGCCGTCGCGGTCGCTGTCGAGGTGCCGGTCGGGATCGTTCGGGAATCCGTCCCCATCATCGGACCAGCCGTCCCCGTCCGCGTCCGGGCATCCATAGACGTCTCTGGAGGAGGTGCCGTATTCGCCCGGGCACGCATCGCCCCGCGTGCCGCCGGGGTTGTCGCCGAAGCCGTCGTCGTCCCCGTCCACCTGCTGGGTGGGGTCGAAGGGAAAGGCGTCCGGGTCCACACCGTTCTGGTTGTCGCCGTAGCCGTCCCCGTCGAGGTCGGCCCATTGCGTCCCTTCGTTCGGGAAGGGGTCGCGGCTGTCCGCCCATTCGTCCCCGTCGCTGTCCGGGCAGCCGCGGAGTCCCTGCGTGCTGTTGCCAAACACGTCCTCGCAATCGTCACCGTTGGGCGCCGCGGCGTTGTCGCCGTACCCGTCCCCGTCGGCGTCCCGCCATTGGGTCGCGTCGTTGGGGAAGGCGTCGTTCGCGTCCGACCAGCCGTCGCGGTCGCTGTCGAGGCAGCCAAAGCGGTCCTCGTCGGACGTGCCAAAGGCCGTTGGGCACGCATCGCCTTGGAAGCCGCTGGCGTTGTCGCCGTAGCCGTCCCCGTCGCTGTCGCGGTGTTGGGTGATCTCGTTCGGGTAGGCGTCCAAGGTCTCGGGCCATCCGTCCCCGTCAAGGTCGCGGCAGCCGCGCTGCCCTTCCGTCGAATTGCCCCAGACCTGCGGGCAATCGTCCCCGTTCGTCCCTGCTGCGTTGTCGCCGTAGCCGTCCCCGTCGGTGTCCGCCCACTGCTGGCCGTCGGACGGGAAAGCGTCGGAGATGTCGCCGTAGCCGTCCCCGTCGCTGTCCGAGGTGACGAGGCTAATGCTCTGGAGGAAGCCGTCGTCCTGCAGCAGGATAAGCCGGTCGCCGAGGCTCGCCACCTTGTCCACGCAGCCGCCGGACGAGGGGAAGGTCGTCACGTTGTACACGCTCGAACCGGTCCAGACCAGCATCGTGGTGCCCGCGGACGAGCCGCCGTTGGCGATGAGGACGCTGCTGCCTTGGCTCACCGGCTGCACCAGGCTGCCCGTGTGGCAGACGGCGACAAGGCTGCCTGAACCGTGGTCGGCACCGGTGATGCTGACCAACGAGCCCGTCGCAGAGAGGAGTTCCGTGGTGTTGAGCCAACGGTCGCCCAGCACCATGCGGTCGAAGTCCTTCCATTTGGCCCGAAGGATCAGGTCGGCCGTGCCGGCATCCGCTGCGGTGTGCATGGCGTAATCGCAGAAGGAGTTCGAGGAGGACTGTCCCCGCACGATGTAGGCCAAGGTGTCGCTGAACAGGCCAACCTCAGCGTCCATGTCGACGGCGTAGGAGCAGTCGTCAAATCCGGTCATCCATCCGTCGTTCGACTCGGTTCCGTCCGGTGCGAGGTGGGATTGCCCGAGCCCAACCCCCCAGAAGTTGAGGGCGTCCGGGGACCAGTCCGACACCCCACCGAAGAGACCGATGGTGGTCTCCACGTCCGCGGCGTTCGACCAGAACGTTTGGTCGGGGCAGCCGCTTTGGAACAGAGCGTCCACGCCCCCGTCCGCGTGCACGTCGAGGTGCTGCTGGCACGCCGGGTGCGGCCCCATCGCTTCGAGCAGGCTTCCTGTTTGGGTGCCGGCCTGCAGGTCGGTTTGGCTGCCGTCGAACCAACCCGCATCACCAACCATGGCAAGAACGTCCGATGAGGGCGTCCATGCGTAGGAGACGATGCGTTGCCGTCCGGTCGAGGTGGAGCAATCGTCCCCGTTCAGGTCCTGCGTGGCGGTGCTGAGGTCCGTGCAGGTGAGGCTGACCACGGCAAGGTCGCCTGCCCCGTCCGCCGCAAGCAGCGCGAAGGGTCCGGCGGTGCCGCCGAGCGTCCTGCTTGCGGTGGTGGTGCCGGTGCTGACGTTGATCAGCATCAGGTCCACGTCACCGCTGACGTTGCTGACGAGAAGGACGCCGTCGTCCATCGACGACAGCGAGGTTTGGGTGCCGAGGTCGACATGGGCGATGAGGTGCACGTTGGCGTCGTCGTCAACCCCGAGCAGGGCGTGGCTCGTCGATTGGCCCGACCACGTCACGCTGCCCACGGCGCCGCTGCCGGAATGGGCGACGAGCAACACGGCTTCACCCTCGTGGCCGATCATGTCGACGACGGTGGCGCCGTTGCCCACGCTGCGCTGGACGTCGATGACCCAGCCGGAGGTTGGCGGCGTGCTGCCGATGGCCCCTGCGACGCTGCTGTCCCCGAGGTGAAGCACCTCCGGAGGGGCCACCGCGACGAGGAGGAGCAGGGCGAGCCATGCGACGCGCATGCTTGACGATGGAGCGGGCTGCCGTTCAAGGTTTGGCGTGAGCGGTGCTTCGGCGGTTTCAGTCCTGTTCCTCGCCGTCGCCCTTCGCCAATTCCTCGCGCTCCTCGTCCGTGAGCGGAGGCAGCCCCTTCTTGGCGCGTACGTAGTCGGTGTAGTTGCCGTAGTAGACCTTGACTTGGCCTTCCTCGACCTCCCAGATGCGGTTGACAACCTGGTCGAGGAACCATCGGTCGTGGCTCACGGTCACGAGGGAGCCTTGGTAGGACGTCAGGGCCTCCTCGAGGGTGTCCTTCGATTCCATGTCGAGGTGGTTCGTTGGCTCGTCCATCAGCAGGAGGTTGTTGTCCTCAAGCAGCAGTTTGAGCAGCGCTACGCGGGCGCGCTCCCCACCGGACAGCGCCTTCAGCGGGGTCGTGACCTGGTCGCTGCTGAACTGGAAGCGCCCGAGGGCCGCCCGGATGTCGCCGTACTCAAGGTCCGGGCGGAGGGCTTCGATCTGCTGCACCGGATTGAGGTCGAAGTCGAGGGTGGCGTGGTCCTGATGGAAGTAGCCGATGATGACGCCGGGGCTCACCTCGAGCTTCCCGCTGGTGAGCGCTTCGTCGCCAACGATCATCTTCAGCAGCGTGGTCTTGCCTTGGCCATTGCCTCCGACGATGCCGATGCGGTCGCCCTTGCGAATCTCGAGGTCCTGATTGTCGAGGATGGCCCGGTCGAGCCCGTCGAACCGCTTCGTGGCGCCCTTGAAGTCGACCATGTCCATGCTGGCCTTGTCCACCGCATCGAAGCGCAGCCGGAGCGGCTTGCGCTTGCGGGGCACGCGGGTTTTGAGCGCCTTCAGGTCCTGCTGAAGCCGTTCGATCATCTTGTGCTTGGCCGAGATGGATTTGTCGTATTTGTTGGCCCGCTTCATCTGCTGCATGGCGCCTTGGGTGGACTTGATCTTCTTCTCCGTCGTTGCGATTTGGTCGGAAAGGGAGGCCTCGAAGCGCTCCTTTTGGGTGATGTAGCGGGTGTAGTTCCCGGTGTACGGCCACGCGTGAAGGTCTTGGATTTCGATCACGCGGTTGCACACTTGGTCGAGGAAGTAGCGGTCGTGGCTGACGATCAACTGCGCCCCGCGGAAGTCGCGGAGGAAGTCCTCCAGCCACTCCGTGGTCTGGATGTCCAAGTGGTTCGTCGGCTCGTCGAGAAAGATGACGTCCACGCCGGCAAGCCCAACCAATTGCCGGGCAAGCGCGAGTTTGGCCTTCTCCCCGCCCGACAGGGCGGAAACCTGCATGTCCATGGGGTGCTTGTCGAGGCCGAGCCGAGCGAGGATGGCCTTCGCGATGCCAGCCACGTTGCCGCCGCCCGATTGCGCCAGCGTCTGCTGAAGTTGGGTGTAGCGTTCCATCACGGGTTCCCAGTCACCTTCGTAGAAGGCAGGGTCCACCATCTGGGCTTCGATGGCGGCAATCTCCTCTTCCAGTTCCTGGAATTGCCGGCCTTTTCGGGAGAGTTCCTCCTCGATGGTCCGGTCGGATTCAAGGTCACGGATCTGCGTCAGGTACGCGATGCGAAGGCCGGGGGCGAATTCGATCTCACCGACGTCCTGCAGTTGGTCCGAGATGGTGTTCAGCAGGGTGGTCTTCCCCGCGCCGTTGTGGCCGACGATGCCGATGCGGTCGCCGTCGTTCACGATGAGGTTCACGTCACGCAGCACGTCGACGGGCCCGAAGGAGCGGTCGACGCCCTCCACGGTGATGAGTTGACGGACCATGGTCTCCCCGTTCCGCCGCCGGACCCGATGCACTTGGGCTTGACGGTGCGCATCGGCACGCTTGAGGCCCGACGGCGGGAGCGGGGTGCATGGCGGAGACGGACGGCCCACGCTGGCTTGTCCTCGACGGCTACGAAGACGAGCCGGCCGCCTTCGGCGTTCCGCCATACGTCGGCTTCCACGTGCGGTACCTCTGCGGCGTCTTGGAAGCGCACGGCCTGCCGTACGATTACCTGACCGTGGACCAATGGCGGCGCCTCGGCCGGCGCGACGGTGAGGCAGGCCAGCGGGCGTTGCTGGCCAACCGGGCCGGGCTCGCGCTGCTTGCCGGAGCGGTCGTGCCCGGTCGCTACCTGAGGGCCACGCCGATTTCCTTGCCCGAAACCCGCAGCCTCGTGGGCATGCTTCCTGCGGACGTTCCCGCCGTGCTTGGTGGATGGGCCATCCGTGGGTGGCGTCAGCAGGGGTGGAGCCCCTTGCGTCGTGGCCTCTTCATGGCCCTGCAGGACGCGGACGCGACGCTCGACCACCACCTGCGCACCGGTGAGTGGCAGCACAAGCGCCGAACGGCCGAGCAGTGGGAAGCATGGGCCCGGGCGGGTGCTGCGTCGGCGGCCGTCTCGAGCCACCCTGACCTGACGCATCCTGACCACGGTGGGCCAGGTCCGCTGACCTACGAGGTGGAGGTCTACCAAGGCTGCGTGAGGTACAAGCGAGGCTGCCGCTTTTGCATCGAACCGAAGAAGGGCACGCCGGTATGGCGGCAACCCGACGACGTGGTGGCCGAGGTGCGTCTCGCGCTGGATGCTGGCGTCCAGCATGTGCGGCTTGGGGGAATGACGGACACCTACACCTACCTCGCCGAAGGGGTCGGCGAGATGGAGTACCCGCGCCCTGACCCTGAACCCATTGCGCGGCTGTTGCACGGCCTGCGCGACGACGAGCGCCTCGACCTGCTGCACACCGACAACGGCAACCCGAGCATCATTGCGGAACACCTTGAGGAGGCCGAAGCGATCACGAAAACCCTCGTTGCGACCCTGAGCGACGGTGCCGTTCTGTCCTTTGGCTTGGAATCGGCCGACCCCAACGTGCACGACGCCAACTGGCTCAACTGCGACCCGTCCCAACTGAAGGCCGCGGTCGGTCTGATCAACCGGTACGGACGCGAGCGAGGCCCCCGAGGGCTGCCCCGATTGCTCCCGGGGTTGAACTTCATCGCGGGCCTGAACGGTGAGCGCGACCAGACCTACGACCTGAACATGGCCCTGCTTCGTGACCTGCTGGACGACGGGCAGTGGTTGCGGCGCATCAACCTCCGGCAGGTGGAAGGCGAGGGCTTCCAAGAGGTCAACCCGGACGCCTTTGCGGCCTTCAAGCGCCGCGTCCGTGACGAGGTGGACGGTCCGCTGTTGCAGGAGATGCTGCCCGTGGGCACCGTGCTGCGCAACGTGCACTGGGAAGCGCACGAGGACCGCACACGCCTTCCTTCGCACGACGTTCCGGAGCGCCGTGACGGCTCCATGCATGGACAGGCTGGCGTGTCCTTTGGACGTCAACTCGGGGCCTACCCCATCCTCGTCGGGGCCTCGTACCTGACCACGCTTGAATCGATGACGGACGTCGTCGTGACCGGCCACGGTGCGCGGTCCATCAGCGCGGTTGAGGTGGGGCTGGATGCGGATGCAGCGACCACCTCGATGCTGGAGGCGATTCCTGGCGTCGGCTCGAAAGCGGCGTGGGCGCTTGTCTCGACCCGTGCCCGTCGCGCGTCCAAGCGCAAGGACGCTGCCGCACCGCTGGTTCCCGACGTCGAGGCATGGTTCGCCGATGCTGGACAGCGCTTGCCGAGCGAGGTGGACGTCCACACCGTTCTGCGTCCCGGCACGTGGCGTGAGGTTCATTGACGCCGACGGCGAGCCCACCCCATGGCGGTCTGGGTCGTGACTGGAGCGAACCGCGGCCTCGGTGCTCGTTTTGTCGAGGTGCTCAGCGCACGGGGGGACACCGTGTTCGCAGGTGCGCGCGACCCAACACAGGTGCCTGATTCCAGCGGCCCGGGTGCCGTGCACCCGCTTCCGCTGGACGTCCGCAACGACGCAAGCGTGGACGCCTTCGCGAAGGCCATCGCCGCGTCCACCGGCCACGTGGACGTGTTGCTCAACAACGCAGGCGTCGCCGACGGCCGGTGGTCCGACCTGTCGGACGTGGACCCTGCCACGATGCTCGACGTGTTCGACGTGAACACGGTCGGCCCGCTTCGGACGAGCAGGGCGCTTTGGGGCCTGCTGCTGAAGGCGCCCGAAGGCGGCCGAATCGCCCACATCTCGAGCCTGATGGGGTCCATCGAGGACTGCGCCTCCGGCCGGTCCTACGCCTACCGGCCTTCGAAAACGGCGCTGAACATGGTGTCGAAGATCCTCGCCGTCGAAGGCACGGCCCACGGCATCACCTCGACCGCCTACCATCCCGGCTGGGTCAAGACCGAGATGGGCGGCGAGCACGCACCGCTCAGCATCGAGGAGAGCGTCGGCGACCTGCTTGGGCTCATCGACCGGCAAGACGCTTCGGTGTCGGGCGGCTTCCTCGAGCACACGGGCC